>LKUE01000279.1 GCA_001412365.1 Desulfuromonas sp. SDB
AACGGATATCAGTATTGCTGTTAATTGAGCTGATGTCAATGCTTCCGTATCCGCCTGACATCGTGATATTTCCGTTTTCCAGAATCACTGATACCTGGGAGTACAGGTTGTAGATATCAATATTTCCTGCAGTCACCTCGGTGAAAACATTCATGGTCCGGGGGACATGGCAGTTAAAATTAACTGAATATTTTACGTCTTCCGGAAAATCCGGGGAAGGTCCGGTAAAAAGATATTTCTTTACCTGATTTTCAATAACCGTGTCCACCTCTATCAGATCCAGTAAATATAAACCTGAATCTGATTCCACTTCATAGACATGTTTTTCAATTTCCACAAAAAAACTGTCTGAACTGATAATATTAATATTACCCAGATAAGAGGTTAAAGAGATAGCGGTCAGTTCAACGGTAGGATAATCCCTGGAGATATCCACCACTCCGTTGGAGGTAAATATTATGTTTCCTGAATTTAAAATCAAAGGAAGGCATAACAGCAATCCGGTTAATATACGTTTCATTTTATACTCCTTTTAACATATTTTATTGATTGTGGAATTTTCAAACAAGGTAAATTTTCACAATCTCCCCCAGAGGTAAAACCTATTCCCAAAACTTTCTTAAATGATTATAAATTTTACTTGGTGATATAATCTTATCAAGTTATAAATATTATATGAAATTGTATGTAACCTCTCCTCAACAATTAGATAAAAAGGGAATAAACTCCAAACCAATAATGTCTTATCTTTATAAAAATGGATTGGTTGTTGAAGCAGATTCCCTGCCTTCCAGTCCGGAATTTCTCAGACAAAAAATTTTAGCTGAACTCAGTGCAGAAGTATCCTCGGTAGTAATTATTGGAAATCACCAGGTTATCCCCTTTTTCCCCTTGGATAATCCTACTGTTGATTCAGATGCTGAGGTCTGGTCAGATAATCCTTATGTTTGCCTTTATGACGATTTTCTTCTTCCTGATTATCCGATATCCCGGATTCCTTCTGATCCACATAATCCTTTGTTTTTATGGGATTATCTGGAGAATTGTAAGGTAGAGGTTGAAGTTTCCCAAAAGGTGTTTGGAATTAGCGCCCACTCTTGGAAAAACGCCTCCCGGGAAGTTTTCTCATTGTTTCCGGATAAGCATAAACAATTACTTTTTTCTCCTCCCCTAATCCGGCTAAGTCTGCCTGTCCATCTGGTTGAAAGCAATTATACCTATAGATATTTCAATGTTCATGGAAGCAAGCATACCCATCTATGGTATGGACAACAGGGAAGCAATTATCCGGCGGTTTTATCATCGGAGGATATAATTGACCAGAAGGGAGTAGTGGTGATCTCCGAAGCCTGCTACGGAGGATGGCTGGCAAAAAGAGGTGAAAAAACCAGCATCGCCATGAAATTTTTACTTTCAGGGGCGTCATTGTTTTTAGGGTCAACAACCATTTCTTATGGCCCCAGTTATCCCCCCAGTGAAGAAGCTGATTTGATTTGCGGCTGTTTTGTCCAACAGCTGAGAAAACAAATTCCCGCAGCCACCGCTTTACTTAAAGCCAGGGAGGAGTTCATAAATTTAACCGTTTCCCGCCAAGGATATTTAGATGATGATGACCGCAAGAGTTTATATCAATTTGTTCTCTACGGTAACCCTGATATTATTGTCAAAGAGAGGTTTTGATGTCGGATGAGGAAATTATTAAAAAAATAAAAAATATTCATCCTCAATTTCAGGATATTACTCCTAAAATTAAAGAGGTGGTATACAAGCCGGATAAACACCTGGCGGGGAAAAGCAAGATTTACCGGGACAAGGCTAAACCAAGAAGAATAAAAATTTTTACCTTTATCAAAAAAATCCGCTTAAATCAACAAATTGAATTTGAAAAAATTCTGCGGGTATCCGTTGATTCTCAGGGTAATATTATTAAAACTGTATTCAGCAAATAATTTTTTTCTTCAGCGGACAGAAGCAATTTATCCCTAGCGGGGTGAACAAATTGCGTAGGGAATAACTACTTCTTCCAGTGATATGCCTCCATGCTGTATGGTATCCCTGTACTGTTTGGTGTAAACCTCAGGATTCGTTGGGTAAACTAAAAAAGTATCGTGAATGGCAAAAACATAATTAGTGTGGGGAGTGTGCTTGGGCAATCCCCATTGCTCGGGCTGGGTGAGAACGATACAGCGGTTTTTATGATTTTTCTGCACATCCAGATAGGAGCCGTACTTGTATCTTAAATTGGAGGATACATCACTTCGGGCATTTTTTAAGATTGCCGGGGTTTTAACCTTAATAGAGCCGTGGTCGGTGGTAATGATTATTTTCATGCCCATATCTTTAGCAATCTTTAAAGCCTTAAACAGGGGAGAGTTTAAAAACCAAGTGCCCGCAATTTTTTTTAAAGATATCTCATTTCTAATCATTTCCTCCAGAACCACGTGCCTGGAAATTGAATGGGAGAGGAGATCAATAAAATCAACAACCACTCCGATTAACTGTTTTTCTTTTAAAGTTTTAATTTCCTCTAAAAAATTGAGTTCACCTTCTACATTGATGATTTTTCGGTAAATGGAAATTTTTTCAGGCTGTTTGGTCACCGAACGGAGACTGGAATAGAGAAAGTCCTTTTCAAACCGGTTTTGATGAGGCTTTTCCAAAATATTTAAAAAATCAGGATACTGTTTTACTATCTCTCTGGGTAATTTACCGTTGAACAGAGCATTCCGGGAATAAGGAGTAGCTGAGGGAATGATGGAGAAATAATAATAAGTGCCAATTTCAAAGTCATTCTGGAGATGCTGGGAAATTTCAAACCACTGATCTGCCCTCATGCAGTCAAGAATAACCCATAGTACTTTTTCCCCGCTATCCAGCAAGGGTTTAACTATCCGTTTGAAAAAAGTATGGGAAAAAACCGGAGCCTGTTCAGAATGAATGAGATCGGGATAATTCTTTTCAAAATAATGGGAAAACTCTTCATCTGCTTCTTTTTTCATCTCTCCGTGGATATCCTTTAATGCAGAATCAGTGCTTTCAGAAAGTTGATTACTCCAGGAAAATAGTTTTAACGCTGCTTCAATCCAGGAATTCCAATTTTGATTGGCATACAGTTCTCTTAATAACTGTACTTCTCTGGCGTAGCGGGGAGGGAAATTTGCTTCCACCAATCTTTTCCCCTCTAAAATTCTTTTACATACTGCCAGTAATTGACGTGGCTGCAAGGGCTTGACCAGAAAATCCTCTGCTTTAAGGGCGATACTGGCATCAATCATATTATCATCTTCGCTTTTGGTTATCATCACTACGGGAATATTGGGCTGAGTTGACTTCAATTCTTCCAGCACTCTAATTCCATCTTTTCCCGGCATCATCACATCTAAAAGGATTAGGTCAAAACTGCCCTGGGCTGCCATGGCAATGGCGTCATCTCCGTTGTTTACAGTAGAGGTGTGATATCCTTTTTTATCTAATATTCGTACATGGGGAGTGAGTAAATCAATTTCATCATCAACCCATAAAATTTTATAACTTTCCATTTAAGTACATTCCTTTTTGGTTAATTGTTTTTGCGGATGGTTCTCATTGCTGTGCTTAATTACCTTTTCTACGAATTTAACCATATTCTTATAATGAGATCCTTTCCAGTAAATTCTATCACAATTACTGCATAAATAAAAATTTTCGAAATATTTACGAGTGTTCACCGGAAGACGGTGTTGAATGTAGGGCTTGTCTACACGCTCAATTTTTTGATTGCACCTCAAACACCGGGAGAAAGGCTGAAGATGGAGAGATAAGTCAAATCTGCGGATTACGGACAAGGTTTGCAAATAGGGGTCTTTTTCCCTAATCCAATAACCCCAGATAACTTTAGTTCTTTTTAATAAATTTATATCCCTGGTTATCAGGATACGGTGTTGGGAATGGGAAATAGCAGCGAGTTGATCATCATCTAAATTGTTTTCATAATAGGTGTCCAATCCGAGTAACCTTAAGTTACGGCATAATTTCCCCAGATGGACATCTAGGACAAATTTTATTTTTCGAAGAGGATGATCTCTTAATTTAATCACCGGGGAAACTTCTATGGACTCAAAAACAGGATACACTGCAATGAAATCGCCGGACTTAACCTGGTAGCTGAAATCAACTGATTTTCCGTTGACTATTATCAATTCAATTTCGGGATGAGGAATGTTGTAAGATTCAATTAAATCTTTAACCTTGATCTTCCCCCTAAAATCGAACTCCATTATTTTTTGACGAAGGGAGGGGATTAAGAAATCATTTAATTCGGCAAAAAATCTGATTTTAATTTTACTCATGTCGTTTTCAATTGTAATCTATTTATTGTTATTTTATAATCAGTTTAAAAATAGATAAAAGGGGGATAAATGAATTTTAAAATTACCGCCTCCCTGGTATTGATTTTATTGGGTCTATGGATATGGTTGTCCAACCTGAATTATCTGAATTTTAAACGGGATTGGCCGCTGATCCTGATCTTTATTGGCTTGGATTTGCTGTTGACTACCATTCCTAAAAAATTTAAAAAATCGAAAAAACAAAAAGTTTTAGAAGATTTGGAAAAAGGAAAAATTTCGGTAGAACAAGCAGCAGAACAGATAAAAAATCAATAATTTATATTTCAATTAATAAGGAGAAAAAAGAATGAAAATTTTTGTTGGGTCAGTTTTATGCTTTGCCGTATGCATCACCATGTTTACTGGTTGTTGTGGAGGATGCCCTTCGGTAACCGATAGCGTGACCGAGCGGATCAGAGAAGAGGTGGAGGAAGAAGTGCAGGAAGAAATTATTAGTGAGATTACCGGGGGGAATGTGGATTTTGATGAGGATGACTCAACAGTTACCATCCGGGGAGAAGACGGAGAGGAATTGGTGATTGATGTTGATGAACGGAATGGTTCCAATTTGGTCACTATAAGGGATGAACAGGGAAATGTTGCCGCAACCTATTCTGACAATCCTGATTTTGACCAGTACGATTTTGATCAGAAGCTGATTTATCCTGATTATGAAGAAGGAGGGATTGGGGTAATTGAAGACAGTGATGACATGAAAATGTTTCAAATTCATACCATCACCGATGATGATTATGACGTGGTTTTAGAGTATTATAAATCATTGAGGGGATGGCGGGAAGTTAGCAGCGTTGAACAACCCGATGGTGCATTTATTTCTTTGGCAAATACCGGCAATGACAATATAATTGCTCAAGTGGTTATTGCCAAAGAGGGAGGAGGACGGATTGCGGTGGGAATTAGTTATTCTGAGGATCTAAAATAGCTTTACGTTGTTGATTTAAATACAAGCATGCTTTTTTAATATCCCCAGCCAGGGGGCTTTTAAATTTCATGTGTCTTTTGGTAATGGGGTGTTGAAAATTTAAGTAAGTTGCATGAAGAGCCTGCCTTCTTACAAGCTGACTTAGCTGGGGTATTTGATGAGACCATTTTCTTTTCACTCCGGGGGGGAATTTTGCTGTTCCCCCATAGGTTTCATCTCCCAGTATGGGATGACCCAGATAGTTCATATGAACTCTGATTTGATGAGTACGTCCGGTTTGCAATTGGCATTTGACCAGTGAGGCAGCTCCGTATTTGACCATTACCTCATAATAGGTTTTAGCGGTTTTTGAATTAAACGAAGTAACTGCCATTTTTTTTCGGTCAATTCTGCTTCTTCCAATGGGGGCTTCAACTGTTCCCCCCTCTTTATCCGGCTGTCCCCATACCAGGCACAGGTATATGCGGGTTATCTCTCTATTTCCTACCATTTCCGAAAGAATCCGATAGGATTGTTCAGTCTTAGCCACTACCATGGCTCCCGAAGTGTTTTTATCCAGCCGGTGAACGATGCCCGGTCTGAATTGATCCTCCCCCTGAGAACTAAGAGAAGTATGATATAGCAGGGCATTGACCAAAGTTCCGGTTCTATTTCCCTTAGCCGGATGGACCACTAGTCCTGCCGGCTTGTCAATTACCACCAGGTATTCATCTTCATAAATTATTTTCAGGGGGATTTGTTCCGGTTGGAGAGGAAAAACAGGGGGCTTGGGAAATTCAATTTCAATGAGATCGTGATATTTTACATAGTAATGGGGAGAAGTGATAACTTCATTATTTACTTTTACCTTTCCTTGCTTTATTAATTTTTGAAGCCTGGATCTGCTGGTGGGAACTTTGACTGAGGTTAAATAACGGTCTATCCTTAACTTGCTTTGATGAGTGTCCACAAGTTTGGTATAGTATTTTTCATCCAGCATTAATTCCTAAGTTTTCTAAAACCTGGTCCTGAACCTCAAATATCTGATCAGAGGATTTAATAATTTTATCCAGCAATTTATTGAATTTTTTCCTCTCTATGGGGTATCCCTCAGCAGTAGCTTGAATTTCAACAATGTCATGTTCCTTGGTTAAAATGAAATTTGCATCAAAATCTGCTTGACTGTCTTCCTGGTAGTTAAGGTCAACTAACAGGGCTTCCTTTACCAATCCTCCGCTTAATGCGGCAATTTGCTGAATAATGGGATTGGTCTTGATAATTTTTTTGTTCAAAAGGTGATGAACAGACATAACCAAAGCAACCCAAGCTCCGGAAATTGACGCAGTTCTTGTTCCTCCGTCTGCCTGAAGGACATCACAGTCAACATAGAACATCATCTGGGGAAGAGAGGATAGGTCCATTGATGCCCTCAGGGATCTTCCAATCAACCTGCCGATTTCCAAAGACCTGGCATTGTAAAAATTTCTCTCTCTTTTCACCCGCTGGGAAGATGATCCCGGAAGCATTCCATATTCCGCGGTTAACCATCCCCTTCCTTCATTTTTCATCCAGGCGGGAACATTTTCCTGATAGGAAACAGAACAGCACACCCAGGTATTCCCGTTTTTAATTAAACAGGAACCTGGGGCTGTATTTTGAAAGGGAGCAATAATTTCCACCTTTCGGGCTTGATCGGTGGTACGTCCATCAATTCTCATCAGTTATTTCCAAAACCATGTTTGCCAATATCCATCTGGGCAATTGACACTACCCATTGTACTGCTTTTTCCAGATCATTCCGGTCAATCATTTCTCCGGGAGAATGAATATATCTGGTGGGGATGGAAATACAGCCGGCGGGGATACCTCCCCGGGTAACCTGCATTGCCCCGGCATCAGTGCCTCCGAATTGAAGTATTTCCGGCTGGACGGATATCTTCGCTTTGTCTGCCGCTTTTTTCATGAAGTTCTTAACTCCCTCCGTCACCACAATGGAGTGATCCATCATTTTTAATGCAGGACCCTTTCCCAGTTCCACCGCCATAGTATAACCTTTAGGGGTGTCTCCGGTACCGGTCACATCTACGGCTATACCTAAATCGGGATTAACTGAATAGGTGGAGGTTTTGCTTCCTCTCAGACCTACCTCTTCCTGTACGGTAAAAACAAAATAGACATCGTTAGGTGATTTTTTCAGTTTTTTGGCTGCTTCGGTTAAGGTGACACAGCTGATCCGGTCATCCATTGCTTTGGAAACCCAACGGTCCGGGGAAAGTTCAATAAACTCATGGGTAAAACAAGCCATATCTCCAATGGAAATCATTTTTTCCGCTTGTTTTTTACCTTTAGCGCCGATGTCAATGAACATCTTGGACAGAGGAGGAACTTGTCCCCTGGGGACATCTTTGAACTCAACCCCCACTACTCCTACCAAGCCATCCTTGAACTGCACTCTCTGACCCAGGGATATTATCGGATATACGCCCCCCACCGGGCTAAACCTTAAAAATCCTTTATCATCAATATGATTGACTATTACTCCAATTTCATCCATGTGGGCGGCAAATAATAGTTTTTTACCAGCGCCCTTTTTATGAGCAATTAAGCTGCCTAAATTATCGGTATAAACCCGGTCCACATAGGGTTTGATTTCTTTGGCTATAATATTTCTAATTTGTTCTTCATTCCCTGAGGGACCGTAAGCTTGAGTAAACTTCTTTGCTGTCTGTTTCATTTTTGAACTCCTTTTATTACACCTTATGATATTGCCTTTAACATGTTTACCAGGGAAAGCTTGATCAACTTATAAGTGTCTTTGTAGTCAGACAGGTAGGATAATGAAACCGGTGAATGTATGTACCTGGCGGGGACACTCAATATTGCCGATGGAATTCCAGCTCTGGATTTGTGTATCCTCCCTGCGTCAGTTCCTCCGATATTGGGCTGCTTGAACTGATATTTTATCTTATTTTTCTTGGCGGTTTCCACCAGGGCATTAATCAAACGGCGGTCTACAATAGTACTCCGGTCAGTGAGGGTGATTACCGGGCCCCCCCCCAGGTGGGGAGAAGTGGAAATATCCTGGTCGGGTTCTCCGGGAAAATCAGCGGCAGCAGTGCCTTCAACGATCAGGGAAAACTTGGGATCAATTTTTTCACCCAGCACTGCCGCTCCTCTCAGTCCCACCTCTTCCTGTACCGAAAATACCACCGCCAGTTCAAAGGAATAATTTGTTTTATCTTCAAGTAAATCCATAAGCAGGGAACAACCCGCCCGGTCATCGAATGCTTTTCCCTTAATTATATTTTTAGAAAAATGGGAGAACTTGGTGTCAAATACGGCAAATTCTCCTACTTTAACTTTTTGTTTTGCCTGTTTGTCCGAACTTGCCCCAATATCTATGACCAGGGAAGAAAATTTAGGCAAACTCTGATCAGAATTCTCTTTTAGATGAGGGGGCGCCCAGTGGATTACTCCTGGGATTTCCTTGTTTCCCACCAATACTCTCTTTGCCGGCAATACCCGGGGGTCAATGCCTCCGGAAGGGGTAAAACCGAGGAAGCCGTTTTTGTTGATTTTATTTATTATAAAACCGACTTCATCCATATGGGCAGCCAGAAGAACCCGGAGGTTATTTTTTTTGCCTTTTTTATAGCAAATCAAATTGCCCAGAGGATCAGTTTCAATTTTTGTTACTTTTGATTCAAGTTTTTCCTTGATGTATTTTCTTATCCGGTGCTCATAACCAGCTACCCCGGTGAGATCAGATAATTGTTTGAGATGCATATTTTACTCCTCCTCCTCTTCTTCCGGTTGATCAATATTCAAGTCCTCATCTTCCAGGGAACAGATAAGGTTTGCCAGTAAACGGGCGGAGCGGTCAATATCCTGAGTTGAAATTGTTTCCACCGGAGAATGCATGGACCTTACTGGTGCTGAAATTACAATGCAGGGAATTCCCGATTTTACAATTTGGATGGTATAAGCATCGGTGCCGGTGCCCCAGGGCGCAACTTCAATTTCATAGGGAATTTCTTCCTGCTTGCATACATTTCGGGCTTTTTTCAAAATTCCTGAATGAATGTTGGGACCTATGCTCAACGTAATTCCCTTTCCTAATTTAAAGGTGTCACTGTCCTTTAATCCAGGTATGTCCCCGTGGGTTACATCAATCGCCACCGCCACGTCAGGATTTAGATTATAGGCAGCGGAATTTGCCCCGATTCCCGACCATTCTTCCTGCACTGTTCCCACCGCGTAAAAGTCCCATTCCGGCTTCATTTTAGATAATCTTTGCAGGGTCATTAAAAGTACCACTACCCCGTACCTGTCATCTATGGATTTACAGGAAACGTTATCCAACATCAGTTCCCTGAATTCAAAATTAAACGATACAAAATCACCCACTTTGATCTTGGCTTTGACTTGTTTATCGGATAAACCGGTGTCAATAAACAGAGTTTCCCAAGAAGCCGGATTGTTTCTTTCTTCAGGGGGAAGAAAATGAGGGGGTTTGCTGCCGATAACTCCGGAAACCTGACCGGAGGAGGTGTGGATTGTCACTTCCTGGGAAGGAAGTATAGTGGGATCTACTCCTCCCACCTGGGTCATTTTTAAATAACCCCCTTCTTCTATTTTAGTAACCATCATTCCAATTTCATCAATATGTCCTGCTGCCAAAATTGATCTTTTACCTTGACCTTTCTTGACCGCAATACCATTACCCATCTTATCTATAAACACCTGGTCGGAAAAAGGTTTTGCCTGTTCAATGAAATGTTGGGCAACCTTTTTTTCCATTCCGGTTAATCCAGGTATGGATGAAAATTCTTTTAACCATTCTTTTGCGGTTTTCATTACACCTCCTAAACCGGTTCGTTAAAATCAATTCCAAGATATTCCAGAAGTGAATTTAGATCACTGTAATTAAAAAATTCAATAACCACCTTGCCTTTCTTTCCAGCTATCTGTATCTTCACCGGCTTGCCGATCTTTTCAGACAGCTGCCGTTCTAAATTGTCCAGCTCCGGTATTCTCTTTTGTCCCACTCTTCTCTTCTTGGGCTTATGTACTTTTTTCAATTCCTTAACCAGGTCCTCGGTTTCCCTCACCGACAAGTTCTTATGGGTTATCTTCTTGGCGGTTTCCTCAATGAGCGGATCGTTCTGCAGGGACAGCAATGCCCGTCCATGTCCGGCAGTCAGCTTATCCAGTTTAATAAGCTCTTTTACCGCTTGAGGAAGGGACAGCAGCCGCAGGGAGTTAGCAATGGCAGAACGGCTTTTACCCATTCTCTCCGCTATCTCCAGGTGGCTTAAATGAAAACGGTTGCTCATCAAAAGATAACCTTCAGCTTCGTCCAAGGCACTGAGATTTTCCCTCTGGAGATTTTCAACCAAGGAGATTTCCAGAGCTTTAAGATCGTTAACTTCTTTAATAATTACGGGTACTTTAGTCAGGTTTGCTTTCTTAGCCGCCTGGTATCTTCTTTCCCCGCAGATAATTTCATACTTACCCTGTTTGGCTGGGCGGATTATCAGAGGCTCAATTATTCCGTCCTGTTTAATGGAAGATGTTAACTCTTCCAATGCTTCCGGATCAATTTTAGTCCGGGGTTGAAGTTTACCGGGTTGAAGAAGAGTTATATCTAACTCTAGTAATTTTTCATTTTCTATCTGAGGGGAAGCAGATAGAAGCGCATCTAATCCTTTACCCAGTCTTTTTTTCATATTGTTTCTGCTCCCTTTCAAGTAATTCTAACGCTAAGGACATATAACTGGTAGCCCCTGAAGAAGTGGCTTCATATAATATTGCCGGTTTTCCGTAACTGGGGGCTTCCGCTAATCGTATATTCCGGGGAATGATCGTTTTAAAAATTAGTTGAGGGAAAAATTTATTTACCTCTTCCATAACTTCCCGGGCTAACCTCAACCGGTAGTCTACCAGAGTAAATACAATCCCTTCAATGCTCAAAGCCTGATTTAAAGAACCCTGCACTCTCCTGATTGTATCTAAAAGCCGGTTCAATCCATCCAGGGCATAGAATTCAGGCTGCATGGTTACCAGGATGGAATCGGCGGCAGCCAGGGCATTAATGGTTAATAAGCCCAGGGTGGGGGGAGTGTCCAGGAAAATGTAGTCATAGGATGATTTGATGGAGTTGAGAGTTTCACCGATAAAACTGAATTTATCTTCATAACCGGCTAATTCCACTTCTAATCCGGATAAATCCCGGGAAGAAGGAATAATATGGAAAACCGGCAAATCAGGAAAAGTAAATATGGCTTGCTGGATGGAACATCTTCCCGCGAAAACACCGTAGAGGTTGTTGGTCTTGTCAATCTCTATTCCCAGCCCCAGAGAAGCATTAGCTTGAGGATCGGTGTCCACCACCAAGACTTTTTTTTCCGCTGCAGCCAGGGACGCTCCCAAATTAAGAGCAGTAGTGGTCTTTCCCACCCCACCTTTCTGATTAGTAATAGAAATTATTTTCGACAAAGCCCCTCTATTTTTCGATTATTATTTCAAATTTTTATTTTGGTAAGAAGATATACTAATAATAAATTTCAATTATAACAAGTTATAAAATCAACATTTTATTAAAAGTTGACAGAAAAAGAAAGGTGTTGTAATTTTGTCTTAAACTAGATCCGGAGATAAGGGAAGTTCCTTGATAATGGACACGGTACCCGCCGCTGTGATCGCTGACGACTGCAATATGCCACTGGATTAATTCCGGGAAGGATTGTAGGAGGAGGAAGCGAGAGTCAGAAGACCTGTTCCGGATAACAAAGCTTAGTTAACACGACGGGAGGTTCGTGTACGGGCTAATACTCGTACCGCCCCTCCTCGCTAGGGAGGGTTTTTTTATTTTAAGATTTTGCTGGATAATGTTGATTCCGGTTTCTCTGATCTGCGCGGAGATCAGAGGAAGAGTAGTTGACCGCCAGGACGGAATCCCGGTACAGTCTGCCTCAGTTTACTTAAACCACCAATGGCAGGCTCTTACCGAAGTTGACGGAACTTTCACCATCCCCTCTATCAGTACCAGAACCTATGAGTTAACTGTCCACAGGATCGGATATGCCGGATTTAACACCAGGTTAACCGTTACCAATCAACCATCATTGCCCTTGGAGATATTACTTGAGCCCCAGCCCATTTTGTTAGAACCGTTAACGGTGACTCCCTCTCCGGCTAAACCCGGTTTAAACGCCATTGAGATTGACCGGCAGTTTATTGAACAATCAGGATGTCAGTGGCTGCCCGATCTTCTGGAACAGCTGCCCGGAATAACCGTGCACAGAGCAAACAGGGAAGGCATTAGCAAGGTGCTGCTGTCCGGTCCGGGGGCAGACCGGGTTTCCATCTGGCTGGATGGAATAAAGTTAAATGATCCTGCCACCGGCGGATATGATTTGTCGGGAATTTCCCTGTCGGCAATCAATTCGATTTCCATTGTCCCCGGTGGGGAAAGTGGGGATCAGCCGGGAGGGGCGATTTTACTGCGCAGCAGGTCATTTCAGAAAACCCGCTTATCCCTGGGAACAGGACTGGGCAGTTATGGCTACAGTTACCACAAGTTTTTTGTTGAGACTGAGCAACCCCTGAACACACCGGTTTCGCTATGGCTGGACATTAAACACAAGTACTACCAGGGGAATTATCCGGTGGAGGGATACGCCACTAACTGTTTGTATAACAATAACTCTGAAAGCTATCAGTTCAACGGCAAACTAAACTGGGGAAATCAATACCGGAATCTTTCCCTATTTGCCCAGTTTTTCATTAGAAACCGGGGGCTTCCCGGTTTAGCTAACGGCGGGATTATGTCAGAGACCAGGTATAATCAGGAAAATAAACTGGTAAATTTATCTGCTAAGTTATTAGAATCTGCCTATGGAAATGAATTTTCTCTTTCCTGGCAGGAAAATTACGGAGAATATCTCAGTCCTGAATTTCAAAAAATACCTTATCAGGAAGAGTTCCTTAAGTACTACCCCGAACAATTAATCACTGTCTCCACCCGTTATTCATTTTTCAATCAGTTCAACTTTTTTGCCCTGGACTACCTCACCTTTTTTGCGAAAATTCAATGGGATAAAGAAATATTTTCCCAGGAAGACCGGTTGAGACCTTTTCTGAAAATTGATGATATCAGCCGGGTTATATATTCTCCCCAGGCTGGCTGGTCAATTAAATTTCCCTGGTCAATTTACCAGCTGGACCTATCCGGTCAAGTTTCCCTGCACAGATGGGAACAGCAGAACACGGTCGGTCAATTTTTTGGTTCATCAGCGGGAATTAATTTTATTACCAGCTATGATCACAGTAAAATAATTCTGGGATGCTCCTGGGTAAAAAATGCCCGAATTCCGAATTTTCAGGAAACTTATACTGTGGAAACAGTTTACTCCTTGGGGAATCCAGATCTGAAAGCGGAACAGGCAGAGACATTTAGATTGATAGGAAAAGCGATGGGGGGAGAAATCTATCCCTGGGAATTTTCTATGTCCTGGTGGAGGTCGCTGATGTGGAATAGGATTGTATGGAGAAGAGATTTCCGGGGAAGGTACAAACCTTATAATTTAGGCAAGTCCCTGGGCTGGGGAGTTGATTTCGGTGGTGGTTTATCCTTCCCCCATAATTTATCTGTACAGGGAAACATAGCTATCCAAGATGTTCGAAACAAAACGCCTTATGATGTAAATTATGATAATTTCTTAACATACAGGCCAGTCTACCGATGTATGCTGAGTTTGAATCAATCAATAGATAAATTTTCATACGGGGCAACGGTGAAAGGGGTGGGAAGACAGTACACTCTTGAATCCAATAATGATCCCATCAATTTATCCAATATTTCCCTTCCTCCTTATCAAACTTTATGTCTGAAACTAACTTATCAAAACAGGTGGAAAACACTGGACTACAAAATACTATTTCAAATAGACAATGTTTTAGGTGAAAAATACAGTGTAATTCAACAGATGCCCACCGAGGGCAGGACAATCACCGTGGAGGTAGAATTAACATGGCCAAAAAACTAGCCCCTTT
>LKUE01000280.1 GCA_001412365.1 Desulfuromonas sp. SDB
TTTGAGCTTGCGAAAACTTGGTGCAGAGTTAGCAACAGATAACTTATTTTAGTAAAACACATTTTTTTATAACTTCAAATTTATTATCAACAACCATTCTATAGAAATACAATCCTGAACCTACTTGATTGCCAAATTCATCGTTTCCATCCCAAGTGAAAAGATGATTTCCTTTCAGATAATCATTTCGAGTTATTGTTTTAATTTTCTGACCATTAATGTTAAAAATTGTAACATCAACAAAACAATCTGATTTCGAATCAAATGAGATACTAAGAGAAGGATTGAATGGATTGGGGAAATGCGAAATCTCAAAAGGACCATTCACTATCTCAGAATCAGCTGTATAAACATAGTCTGTAAGAAAGTACAAACCTTCATGAGTACAACAAATAATCGATGAATCTCCATTATGTTCATAAGGTTGAAGTCTAGTAATCGCAAGATTTGGAAGATTGTCATTTAAATATACTAGCTCTTGAGACAGCTCATCCCAATATGCAACTCCAGTGCTGTTTTCTGGATAACCGCGCCATCCAACAAACAACCTACCAGAGGAATCAACACCTATTCTACCGATATAACTCCCAAAAAACAATTCATCCCAAGTCATTCCATAATCATAAGAAACGTAGACTATCGATTCCTCGAAAGTGTAAGGTGTTCTTGCATATAAAACTCCATCATGGCTAAAGACTAAATCCTCAATATTTGAAATTTCTGGTTCTGCGGGAATAAATGTTATCCCTTCATCATTAGAGACATAAACATTGTTTTCAGTAGATACTACAACATTATTATCATGTACAGCAACCGACCAAACAAAATCATTATCCCAATAATTATAAAAATTCCAATCTAGTCCATTAGATGATTGCCAGTAATTGCCGGCGATATAATAATAATTATCGTTACAATGAAGAAGTTTGAGTCCAGCCCAGGCAAACATAACAACAATATAGTCTGAAATAGTCAGATCAAATTCCCAAAGACCGGCACTCAAACAAGAACCACTTCCGTCAGCAACCAAGATACTATTTTGATCTAGACTTACTATATCTAATACACGTAAACCTCTATAAAAAAAATCCCACTCAGTTCCAGAATTTACATACAAACCGTCTTCTACTCCAACTACCTGAATATTGGTGCCATCAATTACGTGATATTTCCATACAATCTCATCAAAATCTCCGATTTCAATCCATTCGTATGGGAACAGATGAATTGAGATAAAAGAAATGATGAATAGAAAAAAGTACTTCATTTTATCCCCCCAAGTTATTTGT
>LKUE01000281.1 GCA_001412365.1 Desulfuromonas sp. SDB
AAAAAATTACAATATCACTAGTATTTGAAAAATTCTTTTGGCTGCCCCTTGACACCTCTTGATTTTTTTTTATCTTTTACTTTTAGAAATAATGAAAAGGTTTTTATTTAACATTATTACCTATATTTCAAGGAGGTATAAGAATGGCAGTTAATCTGAAGCCAGTAAACCGTAAGCTGATTGTGCAGAGAGAAGAGGAAAAAGAGGTGAAAAAAGGGGGTATAATAATCCCCGACACCGCCAAAGAAAAACCTCAAAGAGGCAAAGTGATAGCGGTTGCCGATGTAAAAAAAGACGATGATCCCATGCCGGTAAAAGCAGGAGATGTAATTTTATTCGGCAAGTATGCAGGAACTGAGATTAATGTAGATGATCAGGAATTCCTAATTTTAAATGAAGATGAAATTCTGGCTATCGTTCAAGGATAAACTAAGAGGAGGATATTAATGGCTGCAAAAGAAATAATATTTGGAGAAGAAGCCCGAGATGCCGTAGCCAAGGGAGTGGAAAAACTATCTAAAGCAGTTAAGGCTACCTTAGGTCCCAAGGGCAGAAATGTAGTAATAGACAGGAAATTTGGCTCTCCCCTGGTGACCAAAGACGGGGTAACCGTAGCCAAGGAAATTGAATTAGAAAATGCTTTTGAAAATATGGGAGCTCAAATGGTTAGAGAAGTAGCTTCCAAGACATCTGACGTTGCCGGTGACGGCACCACCACTGCCACTGTTCTGGCTGAAGCTATTTACAAGCTGGGAAGGAAAAATGTCACCGCCGGAGCTAATCCTATGGCGTTGAAGAGGGGAATGGAGAAAGCGGTGGATAAAGTAGTGGAAAATCTACAGACCCTTTCCAATCCAATTAAAGGTAAAGAAGATATCGCCCAGGTGGGCAGAATTTCCGCAAACAACGACTCTGAAATCGGAAATATAATTGCCGAAGCCATGGAAAAAGCAGGAAAAGACGGAGTTATCACGGTGGAAGAAGGCAAGGGACTGGAAATGGATCTGGAAATTGTCGAAGGGATGCAGTTTGACCGCGGTTATATTTCACCTTACTTCATTACCGACTCAGAAAAAATGGAAGCGGTGCTGGATAAACCCTACATTTTAATTTACGATAAAAAAATCTCCACGATGAAAGATCTTCTTCCCATGCTTGAAAAAGTAGCCCAGCAGGGAAGACCTCTGCTGATTATTGCCGAAGATGTGGAAGGTGAAGCTCTGGCTACATTAGTGGTCAACAAAATCAGAGGAACTCTGAAGACCTGTACAGTGAAAGCTCCTGGTTACGGAGACCGGCGAAAAGCAATGCTGGAAGACATCGCCATACTCACCGGCGGAAAAGTTATTTCTGAAGACGCCGGAATGAAACTGGAAGGAGTGCTTCTAAATGACCTGGGTACCTGCGATACGGTTAAGATTGATAAGGAGAACACCACTATCATCAAAGGTTACGGCAGTGAAAAAGAAATCAAAGACCGGATTTCCCAGATCCGTAAGCAGATAGATGACACCAAATCTGATTACGACCGGGAAAAACTTCAGGAAAGATTGGCAAAATTAGCAGGCGGAGTTGCGGTTATTAATGTGGGAGCGGCTACCGAAGTGGAAATGAAGGAAAAGAAAGCCCGGGTAGAAGACGCCCTCCATGCGACAAAAGCTGCTGCTGAAGAAGGGATTGTTCCCGGAGGAGGAGTTGCCCTGATCAGATCAATTGCTTCAGTGGATAAAGTCAAAGTTAAGGGTGATGAAAAAACCGGAGCGGAAATTATCAAGAAAGCCCTGGAAATGCCCCTGAAGCAAATTGCAGTAAATGCCGGCATGGAAGGTGCCATCATTGTAGAGAAAGTCAAGCAATCCGAGGAAACCAATTACGGTTTTGACGCTGAAAAATGTGAATATGTGGATCTGATTACCGCGGGAATTATTGATCCCACCAAAGTAGTCCGCAGCGCAATTCAAAATGCAGTTTCAGTAGCATCACTTCTGGTCACCACCGAAGCGATGGTTGCGGAAAAACCGGAAAAAGAACCACCCATGCCTGCCGGAGGTCCTGGAGGGATGCCCCCCGGAGACATGTATTAATATCAGCAACAAGCACCAAGGGAGCGGAAACGCTCCCTTTTTTAATTTGGCATTATTGTGGTTCTGATGATAAAATTGGACCTAAAGTTAAAGGAGATGACATGCCTATTTACGATTATAAATGTGAACACTGCGGAAATTGTTTTGAACTGCTGCAGGATATTACCGCTGAATCCGTTGCTATCTGTCCGAAGTGTAAACATTCTGCCCAGCGACAAATTTCCGGAGGAGTTGGATTCATATTGAAAGGTTCAGGTTTTTACATCAATGACTACAAGAAAAAGGCAAAGGTATCTAATTCTAAACCCGCTGAAACTACTTCTCCCAAAAGCAAAAAATCATCTGAAAACAAATCATCTTCATCAGAGAAAAAACAATAAATGCATATTCTAATACCTACTGCGGAGATATATCCTTATGCTAAAGTAGGGGGGATGGGGGATATGGTAGCCGCTTTATCCCGGCATCTATCTAAATTAGGTCATGATGTCCGGATTGTTCTCCCCTATTACCGGAATATAAAAAATTTAAATTTAGATCATCAAATTTTCCTCAATAATTTTAAAGTTAATCTTCCCTTTAAAACTATCAACTGCAGAGTATTGGAATATCTGGAGACAGATAGCGGGGTAATCCTTTATTTCATAGATTATCCTGAGTATTTTGACAGAGAGGGCATCTACAACGACCGTCAAAAAGATTACCCGGATAACCCTGAAAGATTTATATTTTTCAGTTATGCTGCCCTTCTGCTGACCAAACATTTTGACTTTCATGTGGATGTACTCCACGGTCATGACTGGCCTACCGGGCTGATTATGCCTTTGCTGAAATGCGGAATTAAATGGTCTGCCCAAATCGAAGAAGTCAAAACTGTTTTCACCATTCACAATCTGGCTTACCAGGGGAATTATCCTCTCTCCTATTTCAAATCAATCGGTTTGCCTGAATCATTTCTCCACCATCAAGACGGATTGGAGTTTTTTGGTCAAATATCATTTTTAAAAGCGGGAATTGCGTATGCTGACCACATTACTACGGTAAGCATTACTTATGCCCGTGAAATCCAGACTGATGCCGGGGGATGCGGACTGCAGGGTTTATTGCAGAAAAGGAAAGAATCCATCACCGGAATTTTAAATGGAATTGATGAATCTATTTGGAATCCACTCACTGACAGCTATTTGACCAACCATTACGATATTTCCACCATCGAACAAAAAAAATTGTGCAAACAGGATTTACAACAGAAGATGGGATTACATCCGGATTTAAACATTCCATTAATCGGGGGAATATCCAGATTGGTTTTTCAAAAAGGGTTCGATATTGTGGCTTCTGCTTTAGTGGATTTACTGGCGGAAAATATCCAATTTGCCTTACTGGGCACCGGGGATGATCAAATCGAATCTCAATTGACTGAAATTTCCAAGCATTATTCAAATTTTAAATTTTACAACGGATACAGTGAACATCTAGCCCATCTGATAATTGCAGGATGCGATATTTTCATTGTTCCCAGCAGATATGAGCCCTGTGGTTTGACCCAGCTTTATTCTCTAAAATATGGGACAATCCCGGTAGTACATGCTACGGGGGGACTTGAGGACAGTGTAAACAATATCAAGGATTCAACCGGGAACGGGATTAAGTTTTCTCCCCTTACCCCATATAATTTGAAAATAGCTATATTAAAAGCAGTAGAATTATATCAGGATGACCGGGATAGATGGAAAAAAATAATGATTAACGGGATGAAGGAAAACCATAACTGGGATTATCAGATACTTCAATATCATAATTTATATCGCTCTTTAACCAGAATAATGCATCCATAATAATGAACTGTTCTTGTAATCAGCGGGGATATTTTCAGGTTTACACCGGGGACGGGAAAGGTAAAACCACTGCCGCTTTAGGTCTGGCTATAAGAGCAGCAGGGGCAGGCAAACAAGTCTATGTGGGACAGTTCATGAAAGGGAAAAAGTATTCCGAACATATTATTTTAGACCGGCTAAACGACCATATCACCTATGAACTGTACGGAACTGCTGAACTAATTCATGTTAAACACAAACCCGATCAACAAAATATTCAATGTGCAAGAAATGGATATGATCAGGCAAAGCAGGCTATCCAATCCTCTAACTATGATGTGATCATACTAGATGAAATTAATATCACCGTTTACTTTAAGCTGCTTAAGGTAGAAGATTTAATAGAATTGGTAAAACTTCGTTCACCTGATCAGGAATTGATTTTTACCGGACGCAAAGCACCTGAACAGATAATTGAACTTGCAGATTTAGTTACTGAAATGAAAGAGGTTAAGCATTATTACCGGAAGGGGATTACTGCCCGGGAAGGTATAGAACATTGAACCGTACTCAGAAATTGTTCTTGATCTCTGCAATAGCGGGATTGATTACCGGAATTATTTTAAAAACTTTTCTCCGCTCCGGCTATGTTCCCTCAGATACAGCACCTCAGAGAATTATCAGCATTGGACCAAATATAACTGAAATCATCTATGCCCTGGGGCAGCAGCATAAGCTGGTGGGAGTGGATGACTTTTCCCGCTATCCTTCCCCCGCGGAATTAATTCCCCGGGTGGGAGGAGTGATTAATCCGAATTTAGAGAAGATAATATCTCTGCAGCCGGATATTGTTTTTTTATCCGGCAACTCCCAGAAAATAAAGGAATTTTGCAACGATCACAGTATCCAGTGCATTGGATACGAATTCACTGACCTTAAATCCGTATTTTACTCAATACAAGATATGGGAAAATTGATGGATGCTCAATCTCAAGCAGATACTTTGTTAAATTTATTAAAAGCCAGTTTTGACTCAATTCAACTAAGCAGTATTTCCAGGGATATCACCGTGCTGACAGTTATTCCGTATCAACAGGATTTGACTAAGTTCATGACCACTTCCGGCAATTCGTTTATAGGAGAAATCATTGAATTGGCGGGAGGAGAAAATGTCATCGGAAATCAAGCGGTAATATTTCCTGAAATTTCTCAGGAAGCAGTTCTGCTGAGTGATCCCCAGCTAATTTTAATTTTAGCTTCACCATTATCCCCGGACTCCGCTGATTCAGCGGATTTAGTAAAGCAATGGATAGATCTTTATCCTCAAAGCACCGCCACTAAAAATAACCAGATTTATATTTTAAGCGATGATTACCTGTTAATCCCAGGTCCCCGGATTATTTTAATAGCCCAAAGAATTGATGAAATCTTCGAAAATTATTCTAAACATTGAAAATCTCTGGTTTAAATATCCAGCAGGATTTGAAATCAGAGAAATTAATTTTAAGGTCGTAGAAGGGACCTTTAATTGCCTGATTGGTCCCAATGGTTCAGGTAAAACCACTCTGTTGAAACTACTGGGGGGAATTTTAATTCCCGCCCGGGGAAAGATTAAAATTAATAGTAAAGATTTATCTTCCCTCAGTTTAAAGCAAAAAGCACACCAATTAGCTTATATTCCTCAATTTTTTCAGTCAAATTTACCTTTTACCGTTGAACAGATAATTTCCATGGGCAGGTATCCCCACCTCAGAGGGTGGGGTTTTTTAGATAAGCAGGATCATCACATAATTTTCCAAAACATGGAATTGTTGAAAATTACTCACTTGCTGGGACGTTATTTCAACTCCTTAAGCGGAGGAGAAAAACAAAAAGTACTAATTGCCACCGCTCTAACTCAGTGTTCAAATCTACTGTTATTAGACGAACCAGCCTCTTCGCTGGATATTCACTTCCGCAATGAGATTTATTCAATTTTAAAAGATCTCACCGGACATAATTCAACCGTGGTAATGGTCAGCCATGATCTTTCTCTGGCTTCTCTTTACAGTGATAAGTTGATCTTACTGGATCAAGGAAGATTATCTGCCCAAGGCAGTTCATCCCAGGTTATTGACCAGGAAAATTTAGTTAAAGTATTCAACCGGGGATTTAAAATAATATGGTCAGAACAAAAACCACTGGTAATACCTCAGAAGATTTAACCGGCATTATCAGCAAAAAGAAGATTGTTATCAATATAGCCATCCACTCCATGCTGGCAGTGGCGGTTTTAATTATCGCACCCTGGTTCGGTTCAGAGAACTTCACCTTTTCCAAATTTTCTGCTCAAAATGAAGTTTTTAAACTCCTGCTTTCCTACCGCCTGGCCAGGGTAACAATCGCCTTTCTGCTGGGAGGGGTACTTTCCTTGTCAGGAACCCTTCTTCAGGCTACCTTGAAAAATCCCTTGATTGAACCTTACACCTTAGGAATCAGCAGCAGCTCAGCGCTGGGAGCATTTATAGGAATAACTTTTTTCAGCTTCATACCCTGGTCAGGATTCAGTTTATCAATATTGATCTCAGTATTTATAATATTTACAGTGTACAGATTATCTCAAAGATTCGGAGGTTTTTCAGTTTACACCTTGATTCTTGCCGGTATAACCATCAGTATTTTCTCTGCTTCTTTAATATCTCTATTGAGATATATATTAAATCCTCTAACTGCCAACTTATTGGACCGATGGTTAATTGGTTCATTGATTACCGCTTCCTGGAAAGATTTCTGGATATTACTGTGCTTTTCAATTCCCCTGATATTGTGGGGAGGATACTTTGCCAATGACTACAATCAGCTTTACTTTCAAACTGAAGTCAGCAAATCCAGAGGACTGAATGTAGAATGGCTTCAGAAAATAACTTTTCTAATTGTTTCCATAGCCATCGCCGGTTCAGTATCCCTGTTTGGACCGATTGCCTTTGTCGGATTGATTGTTCCCCATATTGAAAGAAAGATTTCCGGATTTGATTACCGCATAGTTATACCGGCAACGTTTATATCAGGAGGAATATTGCTAACTTTATCCGATTTGATCAGCAGGACTATTTTAGCCCCTACCGAACTGCCGGTGGGTATAATTACCTCCTGTCTGGGGGCTCCATTCTTTTTATATCTTCTTTTTTGTAGAAAAGATTTGACAGATTGAAGTTCTAAGTATAAATAATTTTATATATTTAACTTATACAAGTAAAGGGATTAAGTATCGTTAATCTTATAACTAAAGATAATATTAAGTTTAAACTATCTTGTTCTTCATCAGGTGAAGTATATCTAGAATTATTAAAATTAATTAAAGCTGAACATATCAACAGCATTCGCGATTTTCTTATACACCGTGAAAATGAAAATCCCTTTGACATGGGCGGAGGCATTGCCTTTCCCCATGGAAGAATTAATCTTATTAAAACCCCCCTGGTAGCAGTAGGGCTTTCCCCTAAAAAAGGCATCCCCTTTCCCTCAAAATCAGGAAGCAGAAAGATTTCAACCTATCTTATTTTCATGCTTTTACTGCCATCATCAGACTATCCGGTCAATATTGCAGGTAAATCAAAGCAATATATCAATGCCATATCTTCAGTAGCCAAATTTCTTAGAACAATCAAGAGTAAAAAGCTGGTAAAATCATTTAAATCAGAGCCGGATTTTCTTAACTTCGTAGAAAAATACTTGGAGGAAAATGGATAAAAACTTAGAAATTCTGATCTCCATTGACAATCTTGAAACCTATATGGATGATCTAAACGATCAAAAGTACATAGATAAAATACAGGAACTGGGTATGACCATTGACACCAAAGCGCTAGCAAGTTTAGAAAAAACCAGGTCTGATTTATTAGATGAGTTAACTCCTAATTTAAAAAGAGAGTATCTGCGGTTAAAAAAATATTACCAGAATTCACCGATACCCCGGGCTATTGTGCCTATCCGATTTGAGCGGGGAGAAGGATTCTGCTTTGGCTGTTCTTCTAAAATACCTGCAGAAGTATTTCAAAGAGTAAAAAAATATCATACCATAGAAAGATGTGAGAACTGCGGCCGATTTATTTTTTGGCCTCCCCTACCCTGAATTAAGGGGTAAGCCCAATTTTAAGCATGGGTTTATAGCCGATAACAGTTAAAATATCCTGCAGATCCATAATAATCAAAAAGCTGGTGTTTTTTCTTAATTTTACCAAATCAGAGAGATCTTTGGGAGAATAAGCCAATACTTCCACCAGGCAGCTGTCGGTAATAATCATGTCCACATATTGCTGTTGATCAAAAATTTCTCCCATTTCCCGGCTTTGAGCTTCAATAATCAGGGGATATCTGTCCTCTATCAAAAGAGAAAGTTTATAGGTCAGTTCCAACGGAGCTTGCATATAAAAAACTGCCCAGGATTGAGCAAGCTGTGAATTAAGGTAATCACTAGCCGGATCTACATAGTACTTCCGTTTAAATGCGCTTCTTAAAAAAGGATCATAACTCCATTCTATTCCTGGAACAGTAAGGTTAGTAATGATAATGCCGTCAGCAGGATAATTTTGATTAACCTGATCAATTAATTGCTGGGCTAATTTTTCCAGTCCCGGGGCAAGTGGAGAAATAAAATATCCACTTAAATTTTGTTGTTGCAGGTCATCCAGGGTAAATTCAATCATTCGCTCACCTCTGTTATTGGCGGCAAACCACTGGGGATGACTGTAAAAAACATGATTTGCATATACCGGAGGCGAACTAGACTGCCATACCTTGCATAAGGACAACCGTAAATAAAATTTTAAATTTAAACGTTGGCAGTGATAGGAAATTTCTTCCAAAGGGTCAAAACTGAACCCGGAGGGCAATTGATCCGAAGGGTAGTTGGCTATTCCCTGTTCATATAAATCCACCACTATCCCTGTAAATCCAATATCTCTGGCTTGTTGCAGATATGCGGGGATTGAATCTATTTGGAAGTAAGAGGTAGGATATAAAACTAATACTTCTCCTTCCAGCCCGGTAAGTCCTACCACTAAACTTACAAAAACTATCAGATAAAACTTAATCACTGACTGTAGAAATTAAATGGTACAGTAAAGGTGAAAGATCCTCCTCCCGCTTCAATCGCGGGGAACTGCCAAGTACCGATTGCCGCCAGCAACTGCTGCTCTAATCTCGGTGATCCCAAAGTACTGCTTACCATGGATACACCGGTTATTCCACCACTTTCCGAAATGGTCAATCTGACTACAATTTTCCCCTGAATATTTGGATTAACTTCCAATTCTTTTTCATAGTAGTATTTCAATCTTCCCTGATAGCGGACAATAGTTCTCCTAACATCGGCAGGATCTCTGGCTCCTGAAACTGCTGCTTCTCCGGATACCCCTGCTAAACTGCCTCCGCTCACTCCGGCAGTTCTTTGATGCTGAAGATCACCACCCACTGCTGGTCCCGTGGATATTTCACCTCCCCCGGTTACCCCTACTGTTCCGGTTACTCCTCCTCCCAATCCCCCAGTTCCGCCTGCTGCAGAAGCTGCTCCTCCGGAAACTCCGGAAAGGGAAGCTCCTCCTGCCAGCAAGTCCTGAACACTGGCGTCCCCACCTCCTAATCCTAATCCCACTGGACCGGTAGATGGCCCTGATGTTCCCACACCTAAAACTCTTAATCCTCTGGACACTCGGTCGGTATTACCTGTTCCTACTCCTCCTCCCGCTCCTGCTCCGGATCCTCCCCCGCTTCCTCCGCCTGATCCTCCATCCCCCGAACCTTCTCCGCTTCCCTGATCGGATTGACCCTGCCCCAGACCCAGGGTGCCTCTTCTCAGAGCTTCAATATCCTCACTTACGCTGACATCAATGATCTCGCTTTCCTGCAGTCTTCTTAGAGTTTCTTCAGCGGTACTCAGGGTAATTCCCTGGGCTTGGGCTCTCATAGTTAAGGTGTACAGAATCCAGAAAAACCAAAGGAGAACAGTCATCACATTGAATAACATGTGTACGGTTTTATCCTTGGAATGTTCCCCCACGGTCATCCCATCATGAGGACGGGAATTAAATCTCTGCCAGTTAAAAATTGCTGGTTTAGGCGCTTGCTCCGGTTCCGGCTCAATTTTCTTCTCCTCTACTACTGCCTGCCCTTCTTCCCGGACTCCCAGGCGAATGATCATATCTGTCTGAAATTTCAGTTCCGCCCGATCACCCTTGCGCAGAAGAAATTTAACTTTTGAACGTCCTTTAAAACTAGCTTGATCAATTTTTTTCTGAACTTTATCGGTCATCAATATACCGGTAAAACCGGGAACTACAGTTAATACATAACCGTTGCGGAGACCTTCAAATAAATTTAATTTCTGCAGATAGGAATCTAAAATTAAAGTTTCATTGGTAGTATTGCCCACAGAAAATGATTCTCCCTGGGAAATCATAAATTTTCTGATTTTTCCACTTTGGATTACCTCAACCCAACCTACCACTGCTTTTTTGGGTAATCCCGGGGCAGCCCGATGATACTGGGCGGAAACTTTCTGAAATCCGAATCCAATAACTGTTTTCCCAATTTCAATCCTTCCCCGGTTGGTGATCTCCAGGGGGATGACCAACACCGGTCCCTCCCGGCTAACTTTAACTTGATCGGCTAAATCTTCAAAGCGGTAAGGTTTATTTTTTATTCTTACCCATCCTTTGAACAAGGCAGGAATTATGCATAATTCATAGCATTTATCATTCTCATTAAATCTAAATAGTAGGTGCTGTTCAGGAATATTTGATTGAAATTCAGGAATAACAATATCCATCCCCGCTCTGGTCCCAATTTCCACCTTGTTTTTATCGGCAATAAAATGCCACTTTTTGCCCTGCTGCTGGACTACAATGCCCAATTTGATATTATTCATAATTCCCCCTTGATAAACTTTATAATTAAGATTGATTATTGCTAATATGAAGGCGCTAAAACCATTACTGAAACCTTTTTGTAACCAGCCATAGTACAGGTATTGACGATTTGAGTTATTAAATTGTAGCTGCACAAACTGTCCGCCTGGATAATAATCCGAACTGAATCCGGATCTATCTGATTTATTTCTGCTGTTTGAACTGCGATTTCATAAGTCTCCCTCAATTTTTCCAGCAAATCAGGGATCATGGTGTCATTTTTTGCCGGCATCATCTGAGGATCTTCAATTATTGAGGATTGATCCAGGGTTATGGAATAATTGTTGGCGGTGATGACATTAACTCCTCCTTGAGGTTGCATTTCTCCTTCTTCACTAGCCACCAGGGGCAAACTGATATCCTCAGGAGGAGGGCTCTGATTAGGATCTGTAGAGTAGTTAAGCAATAAAAACACCAGAATAATTGTAAACATATCTATAAGAGAGGTAAGCTGCAATACCGGGGCTTCTCTTTTCTGATGAGGTCCCTTTCCCTGATTATTCACTTTAAGTGAAGATATGGAGCTTCTGAACATCATCTTCTTTTTGGAGGGAGGTTTGGGAAACCATTTAAATTCTTGCTTTTTTTCTTCCATATTAAACCTCTTCTATTACATTCCTCCCGGCCACCAGGGAGGCGGCTGGAGGTAATTATTTAAAAATCCGTTTCTCCGGGCAATCCTCATAAATTTAACCAGATCGTTTAAGGTGACTCCTTCTCCGCTAATCTGATCACCAATGCTGTCTACTGAAACCAGAACAAAAATATTCATTCTACTTACAATGCTGTCCAGAATTTGCTGATCTGGATTTTCAGCAATCACCCTTTTGATTTCTCTCCAATTACTCATCAGCATTTCATCAGGTACAGTATCCAGAAATGACCTTACCTCTTCTGTAGCTAAATTATGAAGTGACTCCATCTTACCTGCTAATTGAGTGTCAATCTGATCCCAACTGTTAAATAATTGAGTTTTAGGAATCAATGTATCCACTACAATTGATTCCCCCTGAATATGTTGATATCTGGAAAATTCGCAAACCATCCGATCATCGGATGTTTTAGCCATCACTATGGTCATAAAATAAGGAGGTGGAGACAGCAACTGTTCCCCTTCTACCGCACCCATTCCGGCTAATTCAAGATTTAATATTGCAGTTTGAACAATTTGAAAGCTGGTTAACAGAGCAGGAATTAAGATCATGAATAAATTTAAAATCGGAGTAACATTTACTCCCAGCTGACGAGATGATTTACGGCCTGCTTTGGAAACTGCAAAAGACATGATTTATCCTTTCTTTATGTCTTGAAGCATGTTCATAATTTTTACTGCATATTCATCAATATCATCAACTATTCCGTCTGCTTTTGCCTGGAGAAAGGCATGAAACAACATCACCGGAATAGCTACAGATAAGCCGAAAAAAGTAGTATTCAAGGCTACTGAAATACCTTTAATTAATTCCATTGTCCTGGTGGAAGCACTGGCGGTTAGCAAAGCGGCAAATGACTTCAACAAACCGGCAATGGTCCCCAGCAATCCCAACAAAGTTGCCACCTGAGAAAGTACCGGGAGGTAATTTAAACGTTGGTTAATGCGGGGAATTTCAGCTAGTCCTACCTCGTCCACTGCATTTTGCATTTCTCTGATGTCATCTTTGTAATTTCTCAAACCTGCACCAATTATTTTTGACAGAGGTTTTCCAATTGAATCGCAATATCTTATAGCGCCGTTATAGTCTCCTTCTCTTAACTTTTTAGTTATAGTTCTCAGAAAGCTTTCCGGATTCATACTGGATTTAAATAAAAAGAAAAATCTTTCTCCAATCAGTGCTAAAGATACAAGAGCAGTCAATGATATAAAATGCATGGCCCATCCACCACTTTTGTAAAACTGGATGAAACTCGCCACGTTTAACCTCCTTTACTTAGATTACTTTCCAGATAGGTATAATATTCCAGAAATTAACAACAATACTCCTCCCGAGCTCAATACAACCACTCCGCTTTTTTCATTCTGATAAATCAGATAACCGCCTACCGCAGAAGTAGCTCCGCCTAACAGAGCAGTGGTTTTAGAATAAGGGTGATAAACCCGGTTGACTCCTAATCTTCCTAAATCCCCTCTAGTAATGAAAACTTGATCTAATATTTCATCTGAAAAACTTCTGGATATGATAAAGCTCGAAAAATCAATACGAGCTGTTGCCGCAATGTTAATTACTAAAGGTTCTCTGGCTGTACCCATAATTTCAATTTCTTCAATTTGCAAAACATTTCCCGAGGGATCTTGCAAATCCTGTGCATGCAAAGATGCAGTTAGTGATACCCATAACAATATATACATAAATAATTTAATATTCATCATTCCCCCTATGGATTATCCATGGTTTCCGTACTATCCAAAGGTACTTCAGTGGAGTCTGAAACCAGAGTGGAATCAGTTTGGACCGGTGTGGTATCCATTATAACTTCCTCCGGAAATAAATCTGGTCTGAATATTTTTAAATTTTCAATAGCTTCCAGTGTCTTCCGATACCAGGAGCTGCCGGTTAAATCATTTTCTTCAGCATTACGAACGGCTGCCTGGTAAAATTGTGCAGCCACCTCTTCATAAGGCAAAGCCTGCATCTCCAGTTCTTCCTGAAAAAATATTTGTTCTTCTTCGGACCAGCTGGGGTCATATTCAGCTTCTCTAAATGCCCTGGCGTAATCTTCATTGCACTGCCCCAGTAAATAAAGAGCTCCGATGGTCACCTCTCCTGATTTTAATCCGGCAATCTTAGTCAAATAGCCGGCAATTTCCTTCATTTCCGCATCATAGGGGGGGAAAGAAGAATTAATCGGCCAGTTGAGAATAGTACCCTTGACATTTTTGAAATTCCAGTCGGCAACCTTCAACATATCTTCATCAATGTCCCCCGGAGAAATACCAGCTGCTTGACCTCCAGAAAAATAATCTTGTAAAATTTGTTCCCGGGCATTCATCGCATCCGCATGCAGTCCTAAACTGTCCAGAGCAGCAGCTAATCTATGGAGAGCTTCATAATGGGCTGCTTCGGAAAATGAAGTATTATTAGCCACTATTTCAAAAGATTGACGGGCTTGCAGATAATCTCCTGCCCCTAGATAAGCTCGTCCTGACCAAAGATATGCTTCCCTGCCTTCCCTGGTTTCCGGATATCGTGCAGTTATATCTTCAAGCGCCACTGCTGCTTCTCTCCACAGTTGAGGGGAGGGATTACCTTCTTGCTGAGCTTGCTCCGCCAAGGTCAAGGAGATGTTGGCAATATTCAGATAGGCAGAATAAACCAGACTGTCCTCCTGATAGTCGTAGTGACTGACAAACTGTCTGAATATTTCTAAAGCTCTCCGCTCTTCTCCCGCATTATTGAAAATCACCCCTGCATTGAACAATGCTTTCTTACCTTCTTCCCTATCCCCATAATTATGAAAAACTTCGATATATGAAACTGCTTTTAATGTATCATCATCAGACTGGTCGGAAGCTGATTCAAATGCAATTAACGCTGCCTGTTTAGTTAAACTTGTGTCTCCTCCCACTTCGGCAGCCCGGTTAAACCACAGTTCCGCCTCGGCTAAATTTCCCAACTGGTAATTACACTGAGCAATCATTACTGCCGCTGAAGGCACTGCGGGAGATATTGAAAATCTGTCAATAACCTGACGATACCAGGTTTCTGCTTGTGAGTACTGTCCTGATTCATACAAAACTTTACCCGTAGCCATGCACACTCCTACTGGTTCGGAAAGTGAATCCCCCGGGTATTCATCCCAAATTTCAATATACCTGGAAGCTGCATTCACAATACTGTCAATGCGTTCAGTATTAGTTGTATCTAAGCCATGCCAGGAATTATAGGAAGTTACCGCTTCATAAGCAGCAGCCAGCTTTAAGGTGTCATTAGAAGGGTCAACAGCAACCTGGGTGTACTGGTATCCTGCGGACTGGTAATTTTGCAGCTCATACAAAGCTTCAGCCAGGGCAAATCGAATCCCATAGGATTCAGGATCATCAGGATATTTTTCTAAAAAATTCTGATATCTGTCCGCAGTAGTCCTCCATTCCTCCGGAGTGCCTTGTTGTAATGCTCTGCTGTGATGAACTCCTGCAGTGAACAGCATTGCTTCCCGGATTAATGAATCAGTTGCCCTGGATTGTTCAGAAACCCCGGCACTGTCTCCCATCGCTAATTCTTCCCATCCCGATCCGTATGATTCAACCAGTCTATCCATAGAAGCTTCCGCCATCTCCACATCCCCCACTTCTGCATACAGAGCAGCCATATCCCTTAAAATAAAGGGCGCTTGGGAATGATTGGGATACATATTTAGAAAGGTCTGATAGGTAGTGATGGCATTGGCGTAATCAATTTTATCTTTATAAGTCTCCGCCAGCTGAATTAACAATTCGGGTCCCTGGGGCAATTCTCCAATTTGATTTAATACTATCTGCATACGCATAGGACCATTGTCAAACTCGGAAAAATTAAATCCCAGATACATCATCGCCTCGTCCGCCAGTTGAGTACCTCCTTCCTGCTGAGCCAACTCCAGTAAGTAAAGAAAATAGGTGGTGGAGGCAATTAAACTGTCTTCTCCGGCTAAACGGTTCAGCCAGCCAATCATATAAATTGCTTTATCGTAGTTGGGATCAGTGGGGTAATCCATAACCCGGTTGAAATAATCCAAAGCCAAATCAACCTTACCCAGCCCCTCATGACGGAAATTGAAATAATACAATCCCAGTCTGAAACAGGAGGCGGGAACCCGGTCACTTTGAGGGAATCTTTCTACCAGCAGCCGGTATAAAATGCTTGCGGAATCTACACTGCCTTCCTCTTCCAGCACTGAAGCTAAAATGTAATAGGCATCAGCTGCAGCGAAAGTGTCCAATCCTTCGTATTCCGTTATCACCCTCAAGTACATCTGCTTTGCTTTGGAATAATCAGCAATAGGTTCCTGTCCAGGAATCATTCCCGCATCTTCCCACTGGTGCATGGCAATTTCAAACTGGTTTTTAGCCTGGACCCGGTAAAGTTCACCTAACCTCAATGCAGCATCTGCCCCAAAAGGATTGAAAGTATAAGTGTTCAGCAAATTTTCAAGGTAATTTATGGAAGAATTCACATATTCTTCCTGTAATTCTTCTAACTGTGCTTCTTCACTCTCTAAAACCATCAATTCTTTCTCCGGACTCATCTCCCTTCTAAAACTGCAATTTGCCTGGATTAAACTAACCAGCAAACCAAATAATATTAATATGAAAAAATCTCTTTTCAATTATTGTTCCTGTAATTCCGGTCCATTAATATTTTGCAGAGAATCCTGCTGGGCTTGCAATTCATAGCGAATTTCTGCCTGCCTCAATCTAACCTCAGATAATCTTCTTTCGATATCTTTGTATCTCATGAAATGAGATATCCCTGCACCATATTCAGCCTGCATCAGCCAGTCGGTTATGGTGGAAAGGTTTTCCTCTGCCCCCACTTCATTTTCGATATCCGCCAAAATTAATGAAAGACTGGTCAATTCATTTTTTATATTATCTAAAAGATCAGCCTGGGAAGGTGGCAACCTTCTTTGAAGATAATTAATTTCCACCAGCATGTCTTCCACCCTAGCTCTTTCATCATTGAGATTAACCAAGATACTTCCCCTCAATAATGCCAGATCCAATGAACCTTTCCGGTAAGCCTGGAGACCAATGGATCTCAGGGCATCCTGCTGCAGCTGGATACCTTCTCCGATTTTTTCCAAACTATCCGCTACCTCATACCGCCCTTCTAATCTGGCTTTTAAGGTCATTTCCCTGATCGTATCCAGAAGTTCCTGAGTAACCTGGAGATCTTCAGAAATCATTCCGCTGATGGGTTCCCGGGATTGGCCGATTTCAATATCTCTGATGTCAACAATGTATCCATAATCTTCCAATATATTATTGTAAATGGCAAAGGTCTTGTCATATTCACCTTTTTGAAGATAGGCTGCCGCTCTGGCTAATTCGATATCTGTTCTCAAATCCTCTTCAATGGTATGTCTGAATCTTAAGTGATCAAGCAGGTCCAAGCCTTCATCTACCAGTCCCACCCTCAGATAAAGCCATACAATACCTAAATCTACTACATCCGGATCAGCTCCTTTTGCTTTAGCCAGATTGTAATATTCATAAGCCTCCGTATATTTTTCCTGTTCGTACAACAGTTGAGCTAAAGTAATGTAAACTTTACCCTTCCAGTGTTCGGGAATTAAATTGGCATAAGGGCCAAACAGCATATTATTTAGTTCTTCTCTGGCTTTTTCCACCCCTTGTTCATTCATATTTTCCTGATAATAGGAAACTGCATTTAGATAAAGGGAAAAAGCAAATTGAGGAGAATTTGGAGATACTTTGGAAGCCATATCCCTGCAACTCTGAAATTGAGCCAGAGAAAAATGACTTAATGCCAAAACCATATTAACATTATCAATAAATTCACTAAGCGGATATTCGTAAATAAATTGATTGCCCCGGTTGATACATTCATTAAATCTTCCCTGTTGATAGCCGATAACCAGATACATGTACAGAGCTCTTTCCTTTAAGCTGTCCGGCGTGGCAAAATACTCGTAAACATTTAAATAAGTGAATTTTGCCCAACCAATTGCCCCTTTTAAATACAATTGATCAGCAGCCTGAATAAAGGGGGGAGAAACCATAGCCATTCTCATCTCGTCAATTTCGTCGTGGAGATTTTCCAGCACTCCCTGCTCCACTTGAATTTGCCTTCTCAGGGAATCGCTTCGCTGTCTTATTTCGTCATCGGATAATTGGTAAAAATTTTGCTGATTGTTCCGGGGAAGTTGATCGGTGCTGTCCACAACTTCCTGAGCATAAACAGATATACACAGTAAAATTAATCCGGTAAACAAAACTAATATATTTTTCATTTTTCAACACTTCTGACTAAATTATCTAATCAGATTATCCTCCGCTTTGTTCGAGGATTCGACGCAATCTTCTCAGTTCTTCCTCCGCCTCTTCTCTTCTCCTTCTAATTTCTTCTAATTCTTCTTCATAACTTCTCATAATTTCAAATTCTCTCTGTCTCCTCTGCTGGATTTCCGCTCCGAAAAATGGTCCGTAAGTCAATCTAAATCCTAACTGAATTTTCTGCTGTTCGGTGGGGACATTACGATGGACGTAATTTACCCCAAAGGTCTGCTCAATTTCAGTCCAGGCGAACATAACTTCCCAATTGTAAGTCACCCGGTAAACAGCTCCCAGGTTCCAGTCTTTACCATCTATATCCGAAATCACCTTAAGATTGCGGATTGGTCTTATCTCTACACCGGTGAAAATCCCATGCCAGGGTTCTGATCTTTCCCTTTCTCCTTGAAATCTTCCGGTGCCAATGCCCAGGGTCAAGGTTACCGGTATACTGGGAAAGATATAACTTAAATCTTTGGAAATTACTCCGTACATGGAAAAATTTTGAGCAATTTTATAATAAGTCATGGAATTTTTTCCATATTGAGACAAACGCTTGTAAGGAGATATATTCTGTATGCCAATTGCTACCGCGGGTAGGGTCCCGCTTTCCCTTAACAATCTTATCTTTCCAAAACCACTCCACACATCTGTTCCTAAAAAGGCAAAACCCAGCTCCACCCAATTCAGCAATCCAATTTTAAGATCAGCTCCGAAAGTGTATTTGGGAAAGGTTTTAAATTCCTGTTGAGTTAGCAGGTGATCCTGATTATACAAACTTACTGCAGAACTAAACTGAATATAGGAATTAGGGAGGATGTAGGCATTGGGAATCTCAATTTCATTTCCCTGGATAAATGGTCCGGAATATAAAATAGCAGGGACAATAACTAGTAATAATATTTGCAGATACTTTTTCCCCCTCATAAAAACCTCCTATATAAATTAACCATGTATTTCCTGGTTTGATGTTTATATTTATGACAAGGAATATTATAAATTAATAACCATTATAATTCAAGCATTCTAGGATTTTATATCTATTGGAATTTTTGTAATAATAAGAATTCTTATCTGTAATTTTTTAGCAAGAGGTAT
>LKUE01000282.1 GCA_001412365.1 Desulfuromonas sp. SDB
CACTACTGTCCTGTTATAAGTTAAACAATACCAATTGGTTAGAATCCGAGGGTGTAGTTTTTCTGTAATCCGATTTTGTAAGTAGTTGCAAAATAGGCACTTTTTCAAAAAGCGAGACACTCAAAATTTGTAGAATTTTGTACAAATCCATTTCAATTTGCAGTGATTTCTTTATCATGGCAATCATAACATAAACGCTGATACATATCCATATTTGAGTTTTTACAGCATTTGCAGATGTACCATAAAATGATTTGATTCTCAGATGCTGTTTGATCCATTTGAAAAACAATTCTATCCTCCATCTATGCTTATAAAGTATTGCAATTGTCATCGCTGGAATATGAAAATTATTAGTCAGAAAAACATAAGTTTTCTGATTCTCAGAATCGAAATATTTTATCCTCCTCAGCCTGTCGGGATAGTCTTTCTTTTGATAAAATCCAGTTAGCTTCACTATTTGATCACATCTTAATCCTGTAGATTTATCAACTGTTGATGAATACATTCTTCTAAATTTCAGGTTCTGTTTTGCCCGAATAATGAAATAAGCCAGTTCCTGACTAAGGCGATAAAGGCGCTTATAATCAATATACCCGCGATCCATTATGTAATATGAACCAGGCTCTGGAATCAAAACATCCAATACATTAATATCATGGATTGCTCCTTCTGTTATATGAAGAAAGGTGGGAATATAACCTCTCAAATCCATCAAAGTATGAATTTTCACTGCACCTTTATTTTTCCTGAATTTTGCCCAGGGGAAAAGTGATAAGCATAAGTCTATTGTTGTTGAATCGAGAGCATAAATGATGCTATCCAAATCCACCTCTTCCAGCTTGTCATTCTGATAAAGATTTCTGGCTTGTGAAATCAGATATTGAGCAAACTCGGCATAAATTCTCCAATCACGATTTTGATTGGCATTTGCCAGATTTGTTCTGGAAATATTTCCTCTGATACCCAGATGATAAAGCTTCTGAGGATGAGCATTCAAACATGCTTCAATATCCCGCAAACTGCTTCTATAAGTCAATTGTGCAAAACTCATACTGAGAAATTGATCCCAACAATTGAAATGACGAACCTTAAAGTTACCATTATATTTTCTCACTATCTTATCAAATTCATATTTTGGAAAACAGCACATGATTTGAGAAAAAATCGTTTTACCATTATTCATTTTCCACCTCCAGGGAGCAATGTGAAAAATGAATTTACGATTTCAAATCGAAAAATATTTTTTATGCCATTTTACCCACTTATAATCTGCGTCTTCACGATTTCATGCTGTCTCTAACTGGACAGCAGTGA
>LKUE01000283.1 GCA_001412365.1 Desulfuromonas sp. SDB
TATTATTACTAATAATTTTTTCATCTTTCTATTTTTAATTTCTAATAAGATTATATTGCATTTTAAAACTATTATCAGCAATTATGAAATATAATATCAAATTGGTTAAATTCTTTTTGTCATATAATCTAAATAAAAAATTACTTTCAGGATGTTTTCAGGTCTATTTCTTCATCAATCAGAGTTTTTCCGCAAACTGAGCAGTATTCCGCAAAAGGAGTTCGAATTTTAGCTCCGCAGTGAGAACATTTGGATATTAATATCCTTCCACAGTGGGGGCAGTATTTCTCATTTTGATTTCCCAGATAATGACAATTACAACATATATTTATTTCTTTTTTCATATATTTAGTTGTAGGGAAAAGATATTAAAAATTTCTTAAAAATAAATTATTTTTTTGAGGAAAGTTTTTTATACAATTCTTCAGTCTTTTTTTCAGGTTCTACATCTAATTCTTCCAGGAGAATTTTACTCATACGCTGATAATGCTTGATCATTCCGTTCCGGTCTTCCATCCCTGAAAAAGCTTGCAAAACCGCCCGGTGAGCTCTTTCATCAGTGGCATCAATTTCCAACAGCCGATGGGCGTAATTCAACACTTCCCGCCAATCCAATCTTTGTTCATTGATTTCAATCAGCCATAAGATGATCTCTTTGATATTTTCTTTAAGCACAATTTGTTCATCGTCAATGGGAAGAGAATACATCTCCGGTAGAAAATCACCTTTATAAAGCTTTAAGGCATGTAAAGCTTTCTGCTCTGCTTTGGGGACCACTCCTTTTCTTCTATAATACAAAAAATCCTGATAAGTTTGGGTAAAATCAAAATAATCAATATAGAAAAGATAATCATTCAGCTTGTAGAAAGGCTCTCCGCAGGTTATTCCCTCTGGTCCTAAAAACTTCCTCAAGTAGGATAGAGTGACATGAAAGTTGTTTTGGGATTCTTTAAATCCCATATCCGGCCACAGATGAGTACTCAAAACTTCCCTGGTCACTCCCTGTTCCCCGGACATCACCAATAACAGTCCCAGCAATTCTTTTGCTTTCTTGGATCCCCATTTTTTCTCAGGTATAATTTCTCTTAATCTGGTATCCTTGACATATAACCCCCCGAAGGTATAAATGCCTTTGGTTGGTTTGAATTTAGGTTGATCCTGCTTCTCGACAATATAAGTTTTGAACAGTTTAGACAATTTTTTCTTTCCCTCTGTCTCAAAAATTTTCTGATAATATTTTAAAGATTCATTTAAACCTAGTTCAGATAATAGTTTTATCCCCTGGGTAATAATTATGTCCTTTTTCTTATCCTTTAAATTTATCCCAAAATCCATATATAACTCAGATAAAGCCACCTGAGCGTGATGTTTTTTCAATAATTTTTCTCCCTGGTGAAAACTTTCCCATGCTTGCTCTGATTTATTCATTTTAAGATAAAATATAGCTCTGTATTTCAATATATTCGCTTCCATTAACTTCATCTTGTCTTTACGGGTTATTTTAAGCGCTTGTTCAATTAACTGTTCTGCTTTTTTCAGCTCCTGTTTGTTAAATGCCTGTTGGATACAAAACTCCAGATAATCACATTGATAAGTTGATCGAAGTTGTTCAAAATCGAATAATTCTTCAAATTCTTCCAAGTATTGCTCCACTTTACTGGCATTATTACCCAATTGATAAACTTTTATCATTTTCAAATAGGATTCAATTTTCCTGTCAAAAATTTTTAAGGTTCTGGATAAGTTAAAAAATCTCTCTGCATACATCTTGGCAAAAACAAAATCTTTTTTAACTAAGTAACAAGATGCAAGTAGGTTATAGGATTCTGCCTTCTTATGAATATGACCAATTTCAGTAATTAAATCAAGTTCACGATTTGCGTATTCGATGGAAAGATCCACCTTACCCATTTCCCTGAGTACCAAAGCCAGGTTCCCGTAATTGGTAGCGGAAAAACCCTTGATATTTACATCCTCGGCAATCTTCAATGCTTGTTGATAGTAATCCAGGGATTTTTTTAAATCCCCCAGATGATAACTTATGCCCCCCAGTAAATTCAGGGGGAACCACTTTCCGATTTTAAGAATTCGGGGATCAATATCCTCAACCAGCTTCTTTGCTTTCTGTTGAGCTTGTTTGAATTTATCCTGCTTTACCAGCATAACACAGTGATTGTACCTTATTCTCCATTGGGGAGGTAAATCTTCAGGGTCAATAATTTCCAGTGACTTTTGATATAATTTTTCTGCCTGGTTGAAATTGTTAATCTCAACCATCTCCCTAACATACATGCTGAGGCAGTACTGGGCTCGTTCAACCATATTAAATTTCATTAAATCATTAAATACTTGTTCACCTTCCGTCCAGGGGGGTAATCTCTCTCCAGAATATCTTTTGATTTCAAATTCATCCATGTTCAAGTCAACATTAATTTTCTCATCCAGATCAGGGATATTCTTAGCAATAGCTAAGGCAATCATCAGATAGTGACGAGATTTAGTCCATTGACTGAAATAGGAGTACTTCTGAAATGCTTTTCTAACTATTTGCAACAACTTTAAAGAATACTCTTCGGGCAGCAACAACTGAGTCCGATGATAGGCTATTTCTTCAATTAATTCATCATCTTTATCTTCAAGATAGTCAGCAATTTCTCGGTGTAATTTTCTGCACTGTAATTCAGGAATGTAATCCAGTACTACCTTTCTGATCAAAGGATGAGAAAATTCAAAATTTCCTTGACTGCTTAAATATATGACCTGCTCCTGCTTTAACTTTCCTAATATCTTTTTTACATTTTTAATCTTAAAAGTTTTCAGGATTTCCTCTATCTGAGGAATAGTGAAACTCTCCCCCAATAATGCCGCTCCCCTTAATACAGTCAATTCCTGCGGGGAGTAGTTCATAATTTTCTTCTTGAAGAAAATACCCAGGTTATCCGGAACCGGAAAATCCTGATAAAAATCTTCAATTTGCCATCCTTGATCGGTAATTTTAAGAATATTCATCTTGTTCAGCGCAACCAGCAACTGTTCAATAAAATAAGGATTGCCTTGAGTATATTTATACATCCAGGAAACAAAACTAATCTGTCCTGCATGATGATCCAGATTAACCAGGGCAGTTTTTACCTGATTAGGGGATAGTTTTTCTAAATTGATTATCTCGTCCACTCTTCCAGAATAATCCGGAGAATTAGAAGATTCAGCAATATCCAAAGTTAATACGATCAATATTGGGAGATTTTGAACCTGAGCTAACAAATAATCTAAAAATTCATGACTAATGCTGCTCAGCCAATGGATATCATCAAATAACATCAACACCGGATAAACAGCCGCCAGATTTCCCAGGAATTTTATAATGGAATCGTAAACATCAGTTAAGGGAACATCCTGCCGGGTTTTTACTTCATAGGGGTAGTACTCTAAAATCTTTTCATCAACCGAAGCAATATTAGCTAAATCCGCAGAGCTAATAAATTTTGCTAACTTGGCGGTTCGATTTTCAATACTTAAAAAATAACTGCTGACTACAGAATCCAGGGGATAGGTAGATTTAGATCCATGATGTCCGCACAAATGAAATATCTGGAAGGGAGGGATTTTCAGATCCTGTTTGAATTTCTCCAGCAGTTCGGATTTTCCAATACCCGCTTCCCCTTTGATCAGAACTTTCCTGCTTCCGCCTTCAAGAATTGAAGATACACTGTTTTCCAACAACCTCAATTCTTTTTCCCGTCCAATGAATGGCAATTTAAAATTATGCATGATTAAATTTGGTTAAAACTCAGTTAATATTAATTTTATATATTATAATTAAATGAGTTCAAATACAACTGCTGGATTAAATTTATTATTATCAATTAAGCCGGTAAATCTGATTGACCAGGGAATGTTTAGTGTTTATAGTTGATAATATAAAAAAGTTCATCCTTAATTACACATTTATCTAATGAGGTTGAAAAATTTCTTTTTCATCTATTGACCAGCTTTGTTCAACAGAATGTGCTTATGATTTTTCTCAGGATAATAAGAATTTATTCTTTAAAGCGATGAGGGAGAATTTTCAATTCCAATTCCAGCGCCAGTCCTATGTAAAATTTCTCTGCGAACAGCATCAATTTTTTCCTGATAATTTAAATGATTATGAAGACTTGTTTAAAATCCCCCCTGTGTTTGTGGGTATTCTAAAAATAAACCGTTTCTGCAATGTTTCCGAAGAAGATATCACCATGACCTTAACCAGCTCGGGAACCAAGGGTCAGAAAACCCAGCTTCTACTGGACAAACAGAGTCTAGAACGGCTGGAAAAGCTGGCAGATAGTTGTTTTACCAGCTTGGGATATAAAGATGATACTCCTGCCCATTACCTGGTTTTTGGATATGAGCGAAGTAAAGCTGAACATATCGGAACCAGCTGGAGCGACCAGCAGAATTTAAAATACGCTCCCCAGAAATCACTTCATTGGACCATCAAATGGAACGATCAAAAAGGTGAATTTGATTATGACGGAGAAGCAGTGGCTAGATTATTTCTGGAGTTAATTAATGATGCTCCGGTAAGATTAATTGGTTTTCCCGCTTTCATCCATGAAATGGTTACCCTGGCTAGAAAACTTAAAACTAAGATCAAAGTTGATCCCCGGAGTTTTATAATTGCAGGGGGAGGATGGAAAAATCACCAGGGAACACCCTTGTCTCACCAGCAGTTTGCCCAGTTTATGGAAGAAAATACCGGGTTACCTCATGAAAATGTAAGAGATGCTTACGGGATGGCAGAGCACGGAGTTCCTTATGCCAGCTGTGGGCAAGGTCATCACCATGTGCCCATTTACAGCAGGTTGAAAGTAATTAATCCCCTTTCCTCCCAATGTTTAGATTACGGGCAGCAAGGTCTTCTTCAGTTGTTCACCCCTTATAATACCACTCAACCCAATCTGTCCATTCTTTCCACTGACCTGGTGGTACTGGAAAAAGACTGTCCCTGCGGACTTCAGGGCGATTACATAAAGTCCATTCAGCGGGGGGGGAAGAAGAAACACAAAGGCTGCGCTATTGCCGCCCAGGAAATTCTCAGCCAGCACCAGGAGTCAAACAATAAATCATGAGTGAACAGCAGTTTCATCAGAGAATATTCGGCAAGTCATATCCCCCCAGGGAAATTGATATATCCCTGGTCAATCAGCTTTTTAATCCCTCCGTGCTCCTGGAAAAAAGCGTTAAATGCAGAGAAATCCCCATTGAAGATATCCTCATCACTCTGGATAAAACCGGACAGGTTTTAGGAGATCCCCAGGGATATTATTATCAGCAATGTCTATCCCTGATGCCAGCGTTGATAAATTATTCTCCGAAAATGGTGAAAAAAGGACTGCAAATTCTTAAACTGCTCTTATCCCGTGATTTTCTCATCACCAGGCTGAATTGTCTGGGGAACTACCATGCCCTTGACTACTTTGCCCCCATCCCCTACGGCAGATATCAACGGACAATGCCTATCGGCACTATTTGTCATATCGCTGCAGGTAATGTGTTTCTAGGCTCTGTGGATTCGTTGATTTACGGAATGATTACTAAAAATGTAAATATTTTAAAAGCTTCCCGTCAGGATTTAATTTTTCCCACTTTATTTTTCCAGGCACTGGAGGAAGTTGATCAAAAAAACAATATTATACCCTATGTCAGTTTAGTTTACTGGAGCAGAGATCAACAGCAGGTTACTGACTACATCAAAAAAAATGTTGATGCAATTTTACTGTTTGGAGGAGAACAGGCAGTTAAAGAATACAAGCAGAACCTTTCCCCCCAGACTGAATTTATATCCTTCGGACCCAAGATCAGTTTTGCGGTAATCACCGAAGAGCTGGATAATCAGCAGTTAAACCAAGCAGCTAAGGGACTGGCTATGGATGTGGTGATATGGGAGCAACGGGCTTGCACCAGCTGCCAGAATATTTTCATCGAGGACCGGGGACAAACTGAAATATTTGCCGGTTATCTTGATCAATACCTGGCAGAGTTATCCGATCAATATCCCCAAAATAATCTGGATATAAATGATCAGGTGGAAATCAGAAAAGAAAGAGAATTGGCTGACTGGCAAAAATTTCAGGGGGAGGGAGATGTGCTGACCACCGAAGGCAAACAATATACAGTTATTGTGGATAGTTCAAATGATCTCAAGGATTCGCCGTTAAACCGTACCGTATTTATAAACAAAGTGGATAAATACCAGGATGTTCTCCAGGGAAACATACAGTTGATGAAATACTACATGTCTACGGTTTGTATATGTTCTGAAACCAAGGAAATGGAAATTACCGAGAATTTTATGGCCAGGGGGGTGATGAGATTTTGCAAGCCGGGAACCATGTCCCTGGGAAAGGACGGATCCACTCCCCATGATGGAGTTTACATCCCCACTCAGCTGGTTAGACTGATCAATTTGGAAGACCTCCCCCCTCAAAAATATTCAACCACCTACATTGCCTCAGAGGAAAAACAGAAAATTCTGCTTTCCCGGGTCAATGCTCAACTGTTAAATTCTCAAAAATGCGAATTTTACCGGGAATTGTTTAAAGAATCTAAAATAAATTTAGATAATCTCGAACAGTTTAAAACCCTCCCCGTTACTGAAAAAGATCATTTAGTAAAATACGGACCTCCTTCCAGTGCGAAAATGCTCACAGATAAGCCGGAGAGAGCTTATATATTTTCAGCAGGAGGTACTACCGGATCGTTAAAATACGTTTACTACCGCGCTGATGAATTTGCCCGGTCCGAACTGTACTGGGGAGAAGGATTTAAAGCAGCAGGGATAACTCCTGGAGACCGGACTGCAAACTATCTCAAGGCAGGAGCATTCTGGACTGCCTTCCCCGCCACTAACCAGGGTTTAGAACAGACCGGGTGCACTATCCTCTCCTTAACTGCCAATCAAACCGAAGGGGAAACCCTGGGTTATCTGAAAAGATTTCAACCTACTGCCATCTTCGGAGTGAGTACAAATCTAATTTTACTGGCGGAAACCGCCCGGGAACAGAAAATTGATGTGCACATTGAAAAACTTTATTATACCGGCGAACACCTGGCAAGCGGCGCCAGGGATTTTCTGAAAGATACTTTTCATGCCGGCTTTATCCGTTCCCTGGGCTATGCTGCTGTAGAAGTAGGTCCAATCGGTTTTCAGTGTGAACATTGCCGTGAAAATGAATTTCATGTCTTTGAATTTTATAACTATGTGGAACTGGATTCGCAGGGAGACATTTTGGTGACTACTCTGGACCGTTTTCTGCACCCGCTGATCAGATACCGTATCGGAGACCGGGCGGAACTGATTGCCCAACCATGCTCCTGCGGCCGCACCTCAGTTAAAATCAAACTCCTGGCTAGAGATACGGATATGATTAAATTGAATTTCGCCCATATCTACTTGAAGGATTTATTTGAAATTGCCGATCAATATAAGCAGCTTTCTTTTCAATTCCAGGTGATCGTTGAACCTGAGGATACCTTTATAAAAATCAAGGTTGTCTTTGAAACCATTGATCACCAAATAGACCTGCAGGACAAACAGCTAATTGAAAATATTGAAAAGTCCATACTGGATAAATCCAAGGAGATTAAACAAAATTGGGAAAAACTTAAGATTTCTCAATTTTCAGTTGAACTGGTTGCTCCCGGTTCAATTAAACGGGTGAGCAGAACCGGAAAAATCAGGAGAATTATCGATCGGAGGTCATTTTAATGGATCCCATTTACAACACATCCCTTAACCTGCTAAATCAAAAACCTTATGTAAATATTGCCTTAAATTATCTTAAAGGCGAATTGGAATTAGTAGGTTTTGACCAAACTTCAACTGACCAGATGTTAACTGCCTGTAAGCAGGCAATTGAAAACGTAATCCGTCATGCCTATCCCCAGGACCATCAAGCTCATTTTCAGATTATCACCATACATGTGCCCCGGGGTATTAAAGTGGTGATAAAAGATCAGGGAATCCCCTTTGATTTTGAAAAGATTGAAAAAGATGAACAAGTTAAATCTGATCAACAAAAAAAACCGGGCTTGATGATTATCAAGGATAATGTGGACGGATTGGAATTTCATAATTTAGGTCCGGAAGGAAAAGAACTTCAGCTGGAGAAATTTCTTCACCATTCTTCCCCGGTAATTACAGATGAAAAACCGCCGGATAAACTGCCGGAAGAAGAAAAATTAGCCGATCATACTCCCCTCCCCTTCACTATGAAAATAATTGAACCGGATGAAGCCATAGAAGTATCCAGACTGATTTACAGATCCTATGGATACAGCTATCTTTCCGATGACCTCTACTATCCTCAGCGAATTATCAATCTCATTGAACACGGGCATCTAATCCCAGTAATCGCCCTCAGTCCGGATAAACAGATTGCCGGATACTGTTCACTACAGCTTGAAAACACTGAGGACAATATTGCGGAAATGGGACAAGCGGTGGTCACCCCTGAATTCAGAGGTCATAAATGTCTGGAGCAGATGTCCGAATATTTACTACACACTGCAAAAGATATGGGATTGCACGGCTTGTTCGTTCAGGCAGTCACTAATCATCTGTATTCCCAGAAAAGTTCCCACCGGTTCGGGACCAGGGATTGTGCTGTTCAACTGGGGTACTGTCCTGCGGATATGGAGTTTAAGAAAATTGAAGGAGCAAGCGACCAAAGGGTATCAGTGGTATTATCCTATTTGAATTTAAATCAAGAAAATTCACACTTCATCCGGATTCCGGAAAAATATGAAGATATAATCAAGGAAATTTACCAAAACTTAAATATTGAAATTAGCGACCTTCTCCCGGAAGCTCTGGATCATCCCGTACCTGAACATACTTTTTCCCGGATCAAGATCTTAAACAAAGCTAATATCGCCAAATTTCACGTATTTCGAATCGGCCAGGATTTCTCCAAAGTTTTAAACACCGGGTTGAAAAAACTCCGTCATCAGCATGTTGATGTAATCTATCTCCACCTGAGTATGGAGGATCCCCAGATTGAATCAGCGGTAACTGACTGCAGTTATCAGGGATTTATTTTTTCAGGGGTACTTCCCCACGAATCAGCAGGGGACAGTATTATTTTGCAATATTTGAATGATATTGAAATTGACCTGGATTTACTTCAGCTGGAATCTGAAATTTCAGGTAAGATTAAATCCTTGATAAAATCCGCTATAAAATAAAATACCCTATAATCTGCCATGCTCATAAAAAACAATAAAAATTTCTTTTTGCTGTGGCAGGGTCAGCTGGTCAGCCAGGTGGGGAGCAAGGTTTACCTAATTGCTCTGGCTTGGTATTTTGTTTCAGTTCTGGATGACAATCATGCCTTCATCACCATAATGCTGATAAGTTCCCTCCCCGGATTGTTATTCGGTTTGTTGATCGGTCCGTTCATTGACCGCTGGAATAAGAAGTATATTTTAGTTATCAGCGATCTGATTTCCGGCATAATTGTACTGCTTGTCGCTCTGCTGATCTGGTTTAAAGTTGACAATCCCCTGCCCATCTACGCCGCAGTATTTATCCTTAACATATCCGTAATTTTCTTCAATCCCGCAGTGACTTCGATTATTCCCTCTCTGGTTAAAAAAGAGCAGATTCAGGAGGGGATTTCTATGAACACTATGGTTCAGTTCATCGCCCAGTTTATCGGATGTGCGGTGGGAGGACTGCTGGTGGCTTTTCTGGGTATTTTTGCCACTATTTTACTCAATGCAGTTTCCTACATCCTCTCAGCTTTTTCGGAGATGTTTATTAAATACAAATACCAACTCTCTCCGGTTAAGCTCAATCATTTTCATGAATTATCGGAAGGATTCAAGTACGTGCTGAAAAACCGGCTGATCTTCAGACCGATGCTGATATTCAGTTTGCTGAATATTTTTGCGGTGCCCATAGTGGTGTTCATTCCCATCCTGGTTGATGATTACTTCCGGTTAAGCGCAGTGTACTACGGTTTTGCCGAATCAGGAATTCCGGTGGGGGCAATAGTAGTGGCTTTGTTCATGGCTCGAAAGCAGGTTACTGATCATCTGAAGCTGATTAAGAGCGGTTTGATTTTGATTTCCACCAGCTTTTTCCTCATTTATTTTTTCAGGGAAATCTATCTGGTCATGGCGGCTCTGCTGGCTTTCGGGATATTTTTGAATTTAATCAACATCAATGCGATCTCCTTTTACGCCAAAAATATTGAAGCAGGTTTCCGGGGACGATTTTTCACCCTTCTGGATACGGTATCTTTTGCCACCTTCCCCCTAGCTTACCTTTTAACCGGGATTCTACTCAAGCAGTTCAGCTTGTTCACCTTGATCCTGATCAACGGAATTGCCATGCTGGCTATCGGTCTGAGCTCGGTGGTTTACTTGAAAAAACCTTCCCACCCCTCCCCGGATATGTAACCACCTGCAAAACTGTCTTCTTAACCTAACCTGAACAGGCAAAAACCTTAATATCCGATAATAATGTTGTCTTACTTTTGAAAAAAGAAAGAAATCAAAACATCATTCTATAGATAAAACATAGAGTTATAACAAGGTTTTCTAGATATCAATACACCTGGAACTTCCCTTTCCATTCCTCTTCCCCGCTTATCATCCGGTAGAAATACACTCCCGGTCGGTA
>LKUE01000284.1 GCA_001412365.1 Desulfuromonas sp. SDB
TTAGATATGGATCCATTAAAATGACAGTAGTCCCGAAGTTTTATCTAAATCATAGGGATAATCAATGGTGGGAATACTTAAATCATATATTTCACTCCAGATAATATTCCCTAATTCATCCGTCTTTACTATCCTCAAATTTGCATCAATAGATGGTGTTACCTTATTAATAGCTAGGATATATCCACTGTCATAATCTATTTCTATATCTAAAGAATATTCTAACATTGTACTATCAAATGATTTTGTCCAAACCGTATCTCCATATTCATCTAACTTCAATAACCAGGCAGATTGATCTGGATAAATACCCCTTATTCCTAGAACCACATATCCTCCATCAGGGGTTTGCTTTACTGAATAAGCAAAATCATCCTCTGGCCCACCATAGACTCTGGACCAAGTATTTTGTGATACTAATTCATTTGATATAAAAATCAATAATAATAGAAATATATAATATCTTGACATCTCTCCTCCCTATCTGATTACGATGATCTTGTCACATTCAAGATTATTTCCATTTTTCAAAATATAATAATACGTTCCCGAAGGAATCAGATAATTCTCCGAATCTCTGCAATCCCATTCCGCTATATAAGTTCCGGGCATCAATTCAGCATCAACTACTGTTCTAATACTTCTGCCAGTTACATCGAAGATACTTAAATTTACCGATTGTTGATTTGTTACTAAAAATCTAATATTACACCTATTGCAGACTGGATTTGGATATACACCAAAAATTTCAATCGGTGTTTGAGATAACACATCGGAGTTTTTACCCAAAAGATTATCCTCTTCATCAGGTATGGGAGCATGAAATAGAACAGCTATATCATCTAAATAATAACCTTCCATAGCACCTCGGTTATTACTTCCAAATCTCCAAGAAATGAAAAGAGATTCAGGTAATATATCACCTTGTGAAAGATGAAAGTGCTGTTCATGCCAGATATTATTATCACCGGTATATATTGGATCTCCCTGATTAAATCCTCCATATCCCTGAGATTGACCAGTATAACCTTCTGATGTTTCTAAAACATTCCATGAAGTATCACCTGAAAATTTATATTCTACCTGCACTCCATCTTTATCTTCTTCAAATTCATACTTTTGCCAAAATGTCATAAAAAAATTATTTTGTCCTCTAGTATTTGTTGA
>LKUE01000285.1 GCA_001412365.1 Desulfuromonas sp. SDB
AGAAAATATATTGATGATGGAAGGTTTTCAAAAAAACATCCATCAATTTTTAGATAGAATGGATGATTGTATCCCCTTGTTGTTGGTTGGATTAATGTAATTAGTTTCCCTGCAGGGGAGGTGTACGGGGCCGATTCCTTATCCGTGTTCTGTTCTCCTGTGGTGGGGAGAGGGGTTTCGTGTCCATTCGTGTTCCTGGTGGAGAAGAGTGGCGGGGATTAGTGTAAATTCGTGGTAAAAAGCTTCGGGGGGGGCTGGGAGATTAATATAGATGGACAGATCTATTTTGGTAAAATATGATATTTTCAGATTATGGAAAAGTTCACCCAATGTTTTCTGCCCAAGTTTATCCAGCAGAAATACCAGCAGAATAATCTCCAGGGAAAGTTCCAGGGGTCTTCACTGTTTGTGGATATCAACGACTTCACCGGAAAAACGGAAAAGCTGTTTAAACAGGGAGATCAGGGAGCAGAGGAGATATCCAATTTAATTACGGATATATTTGATCTTCCCATAAAGGCAACTTATTTTAATCAAGGTTTTATCTCCGGGTTTGCCGGAGATGCCTTTTTAGCTGTTTTTCCTGATGATGACGGATTTAAAATGAAAAACGCATTGGGATTGATCTCAACAGTTTTTGAACAGGAAAGACAATTCAAAAATTCAGTGAAAATTGGATTTGGCTCCGGAGAGATGGAATGGGGTATTGTGGGAACTGATGATATAAAGACCTATTATTTTTCGGGATCAGGGATAGATCAATCAGTCAATACAAAATTTGAAGATCTATCTAAATTCATTACTCCTGATCAGAGAATTGAAATTCCCCACACTGTACCCATGGAAATCTGTTCTCCTGAGATTATAAAAGTTTTTTTCAGTCAAAACCTGACCAAATACCCCTTGAGACCTGAACTTAGATATATAATTCCCGTATTCATAAATTTTGGTCAATCTCTTCCCTATGAGATCATCAACAATCTGGTTGCCCTGAATATCAAAACAGCCCAGCAATACAAAGGTTTTTTCAATAAGATTGATGTAAGCGATAAAGGAGTGGTCACTTTAACTATTTTCGGAGCTCCGGAAACCAGGGAGTATTCGGAAATTTTAGCCATCCGTTTTGCTCAGCAAGTTAGAGAAAGTTTTCCTCAAATTAGAACAGGTTTGGATTTCGGATTGGCTTACAGCGGACTTACCGGAAATAGATTCAGAAACGAATGGACAGTTATCGGGGATGTAGTGAATTTTTCGGCAAGACTGATGATGACTGCAAAACCCGGAGAAATACTTGTTTCCAAACGATTTCGACAAAAATCCAGAAGTTTATTTTCATTAACTGATTTAGGCAGTAAATCAATCAAAGGAAAGATCAAATCAGAACATATATACCGTTTTGATAAGATAAGTTCATTGAAAAATGTCAAATACCTTACCCCGTTTATCGGAAGAAGCAGAGAAATTAAAAAAATCAATGATTTCATCATTAATAATTTCAATCAACAATCCCCATTGCTGCTACATATATGGGGAGAAGCGGGAATAGGAAAAACCAGACTGATAAATGAATTAACTAACCTTCAATCCTTAACCGAGATAAACTGGATCCATTTAAAATGCGACCAATCCCTGAGCTATCCCTGGAATCCTTTCCAATTCTGGTTAAGGGAAATTTTCGGGATAATCGAAGAAAACCGGGAACATTTTGAAAATAAAATATCAGCTTATTTAAAAACAATCTCTCCTTTCTATCAATCTTACTGGAGTTATATATCTGCCCTGCTGGGCTATCGCTGGAAAGATACCATTTACGAACAGGTTGATGAAAAAACCAGGGTGGGAAACCAAAATTTCATTTTATTTCAAATAATCAGAAATCTAGCCAGGTCTAAACCGCTTGTTCTGATCATGGATGATTTTCAATGGATTGACGAGTTATCCCGTGCCTGGCTGGAGGAAATATTGCAGTCAACTCAACTTAAAACTTATAAATTTGGCATTGTAATTATCACCAGGGAACAACAACTGCAGCTGAAAAAACAATCAACTCACAAATTTTTAAAATTAATGCTGGATACACTGAGTAATAAAGATATTAATAATTTAATTGAAGCAGTACTTCAGCAAAAACCAGATACGGACTTAGAAAGCAATATTGTAAGTAAAGTACAGGGCAACCCATTTTTCGCCGAACAGCTAATTTTGAGTATTAAGTACAGATCCCCAAAAAAATCTGATCAAGACAGCAGACTTCCTTCATCTCTATCTGAAATATTAACTGCCAGAATTGATCAATTGAATCAGGATACCCGAGAATTAATTAAAACTTCTTCAGCGTTGGGAAGTTCATTCAACTCCCACCTGGCATTGAAATTATCCGGATTAGTTAAAAACCAATTTGAAAGAGCTTCCTATGATGCCATTGACCAGGGAGTACTGCTGTTAAAAGAAAACAACTATCTTACTTTTGCCCATAATTTACTTCAGGAAGCCGCCTACCAGCTGCTTCTGCCCTCGGACCGGAAAAAACTCCACTTAACCGTAGTGGAAATTATAGAAAACTCACCGGAGTTCAGCATAGATAAAAATATTGGTTTACTGTACATCCAGACCAAAAAGTCCGAATCAATGGAAAAATGGATCAACTATGCAGACCAGTACTCCAGACTTTTAAAGGAAAGTTATGCCAACTTGGATGCAGTTAAAGTTTACACTGAGATCTCCGAATACTACCGGAATAAATCAAGTCTGCAAAAACACCTGGATGCTGAACTAAACATTGCTAAAATTTATCTCCACCTGGGAAAAATTACTAAGGCTAAAGAAATATTCGAACATATTTTAAAACAGTTAAAAGAATACCATGACCATAATTTATTGATTAAAACTCTCAACGGATTAGGAGAAGTTTTTTATAAAACCGGTAACTATGAGTCTGCTTTTGATCACATTAATCAAGCTCATTCAATCAGCAAAGAATATAATCATGAGGAAGGGCAGTTGGACTCAATGAATTCACTGGCAATGATTTACAAAATCAAGAATGAATTCAATAAATCAATATATTTCTACCAACAGGTATTGGAATTAACTGCTAAAATAAATAACAAGGAAAAAGAACTTAGAACCCAGGTAAATTTATCTGCACTGTATAATCAAAAAGGTGATTTTGATCAAGCTGAAAAATATCTTCATATATGTTTGGATAATCCCGAACTAAATAATTATAAGCTGCTCCAGGCAGGAGTTTACAACAACATGGGAATATTGCAGATCAACAAATCCAACTACAGCTTGGCATTGGAATATTTAAAAAAATCTATGCAGGCAAATGAAGAGATTGGAGACATATCCAATCTGGCAGCGACAAAACATAATATTGGCGATATCTACATTGACTTGGGCAACTCAGGACTGGCAGAAAAAAATCTTCAACAATCACTGGAAATGCATAGAATGATGGGGCAAAAATTCGGGGAAATGCAGTCTTTGATAAGCTTGGGAGCTCTATATGAAGAACAGCTGGACAAAGCTTTAGGTTATTATCAACAGGCTTTGAAAATTGCTGAAAATTACAATTACCAGCGGGAGAAAATTCAAATTCAGATCAATATTGCCGAAGCTTACCGGGTAGCTGGTAAAACTGATATTGCCCGGGGAAAGCTTAATATTATAATGGAAAAAGTAAAAGAAATTAAAGATGATAATTTAATGGAAATAATCAGAAATCTAATTACTCAGATAGAGACTGAGGAGAAGAATTGAAAAATGTAATTTTACTGGGCAAAGGTTCACTGGCTATTAAAATTGCCAACTGGTTTAGAGAAAATCCGGAATATAAATTGAACTGGGTGGTTCCGGTGATACCTGAACCGGAGTGGACTGATTCTCTGGTAAAATGGTGCAATAAATTTAATGTCCCCTATATACAATCAGGTAATTATCAGGAAATACCTGAATTAAATGAATTTAACCTGAAAATTGACCTAGCCCTATCTGTATTTTACCATAAAATTATAAAGTTAAATTTTATTGAAAGATGCTCCCAAATTTTAAACTTACATCCTTCCCCCCTACCCCGTTACCGGGGCAGAAATCCAGTTAACTGGGCGCTGAAAAACAAGGAAAGGATTCACGGAGTAACCATCCATCAAATAGATAAAGGTATTGATTCCGGTCCGATAATCTCCCAGGTATGTTTTAGTATTGATCCGGAAAAAGATGAAGTAATAGACGTTTACCGGCGATGTCTGGAGTACGGATGGTTTTTATTTCTGCAAACCATTCCCCACCTCGATTACATACGCCCCACTCCCCAGGAAGATGAATTGGCAACCTACCACTGCAGTAAAGATTTTGATCAGCTGGGTGAGAGAAGATTTTTCATCCGTACTGAAATTAAAAATTTCAAGGAGGATTAATGCAATATATATCCATATCCGATGATGTTAAATTAGGCAAAAATGTGAAAATTTTTAATTTTGCCAACCTTTACGGCTGTACGGTTGGAGATGAAACCAAAATCGGCGCATTTGTGGAAATTCAGAAAAATGCAGTTATCGGAAAAAATTGTAAAATATCCAGCCATAGCTTTATCTGCGAAGGGGTTCATATTGAGGATAATTGTTTTATCGGACATAATGTCACTTTTATAAATGATAAGTATCCCCGGGCGACCAATCCCCATGGGATTTTACAGAATGAACAGGATTGGACCTGTATCCCCACCTATGTCAAATCAGGAGCTTCTATCGGCAGCAGCGCCACCATCATGTGCGGAGTAACCATTGGAGAAGGAGCCATTGTGGGGGCGGGGGCAGTGGTGACAAAAGATGTGCCCCCGGGTAAGATTGTGGCTGGGGTACCGGCGAGGGTGATGGATGGTTGACAATGAGCAATTAACAATAAACAATGAGCAAT
>LKUE01000286.1 GCA_001412365.1 Desulfuromonas sp. SDB
CTGTTCGATAGAACAGCAATTTACCCACTAATGTACACTAATCCCAACACCATTCCCCGCAAAGACACTAATTACACGAATCCCAACTTCCCAACCCTGGGGGCATTGAACGCGGATGGACGCGGAAAAACAAAGACCACCGCCCAAACGGGGAGAATAGTTTACCATGAAAGGATGATGGTTCTCTCTTCCAGAATGCTGTCGTCTTTTTTCAGAACTACAAAATAATTACCGTTTGGAAGCATTCTGCCCTGATTATCTCTTCCGTCCCAATAGAAGATGTGTTCTCCTGAGGTCATGGAATGATTAGCTAAATTTCTAATTGATCTTCCGGAAAGATCGAATACAGTTAGTTCAACTAATCCCGCGGAGGGAAGATTAAATTTAATTTCAGTAGGGACAATGAATCTGTTTAAATTCATAGTCAATTCCAAATCACTTTCAAGGAGTGGATCCTCTTCAGTGGCTACTGATATCCCCGACCGGTACAGTAAATAAGTTTCTGAGTTATAAACGACAAAGATCCTCTGTCCCAGCATGTAAGAACTCCAAGCGTAGTAAAATGAATCGGGATGATAAAATACCAACTGATCGGTAGCGGTATTCAGGTCCTGGAGGATTACTGAAGAATAGGGATCTCCTCCGGTGGTATCGTAGATCCAGTAAAGGGCTTCCACATTGGCGTCAGTATCAAAATCAGTTGATACACCGATAAAATACCAACTGCAAGGGGTAGGAGGCAGGGGAAGTGAAAATGTGGCGATCATAGTGTAGGATGTATCATAAATTGAATAATAAGGTATTGAATGAGGTTTAATAATTAACCATGGATCCGATGGAATTCCGGTTGGCCCAAAGATATATTCACCGTCGGTAACCTGAATTTGAGCTGAAAGGTTTAAGCAAATTAATACAGTTAAGAAAAATAATATAATCTTCATTATTCCCCTCCTTTTTTTATATTTTATCTTTGAGGAGAATAATTTGTCAGATCAGATAATTTATTGATAATTATACTAGTTTGACCTGTTCCCCTTTGTTGTTTAGGGATTGCTCTGCTTTTTCAATTATCTTAACAATATTTAATCCTAATCGTCCATTACTCACAGGCTGGGTGCGGTTTTTAATTGAATTGTAGAAATCCAGCACTTCTAAGTACAAAGGTTCCTGGCTGGAGATATAAGGAGAGAAAATATTCCCGCTGCGGTAGGAGAGCTGATATTCTCCAAATGACTCCGGATCTTTGTAATCCACACCCTTATCGAAAATTTTTACTTTTTCCAGAGTTTCCATGTCGTTATAAACCAGCATTTTCTGAGAACCGACAATGGCAACTCTTCTCAACTTAGAGGGAGCAAGCCAGGCTATTTCCAAATTGACACATATATCTCCAGGATAATTCAAGTGCATGAAAGCTACATCGGGAATGTCCTTAATTATGTAATTATTCCCATTACAGGACACCCAGTGGGGATTACTTTCCAACCAGTAATGAAACATGGATAAATCATGGGGAGCTAAATCCCATAATACGCTCACATCCTTCTGATGTTTGCCCAGATTTACTCGGGAAGAAGATATAAAATAAATCTCTCCTAATTCTCCTGAATTGATAATTTTTTTTATTTCATTTACTGAAGGACTGTATAGGAAGGTATGTCCAATCATCAGTATTTTCTCATTTTTTTCTGCTAGATTGACCAATTCCTGGGCATGATCGGTGGAATAAGCCAGGGGTTTTTCCACAAATACATCTTTTCCATTATCCAGCATCATCTTGCATAATAGATAATGAGTCTTAACCGGAGTAGCAATAAGCACTGCATCAATTTCTTTATCGTTGGCGATGGCTTCACAGTCACAGACAAATCCTGTTCCGGGATATCTGAAATTAATATTTTTCCCTCTGTCTGGATCTACATCGCAGATGTATTTTAAGTTTATGCCAGGTATGCTTTTAATATTACGGGCTAGATTTGGTCCCCAGTAGCCGTAGCCGATTAAGGCAAAATTCATTGTGTTTCCTTTCATATTTGAACATCACCAACCTGTAGCCAGATATTTTTTAATTTTTTATCATTATCATT
>LKUE01000287.1 GCA_001412365.1 Desulfuromonas sp. SDB
TTATCGAAAAATAGGGTTAGAGATTACCAAGGAAGGAGGTAATTTTCTCTACCTTGGCCTTGTCTGTAGCCTTGCTACGGATTATCTTGTCGATATCCGCCTTGAGGGTACGGAGGTCGTTAAGTTCATCCTTGCGGTGGGATTTTCTGCGCTTGGCTGCTTCCCTCTTCCGCTCCTTCTTCTTGACCTCAGCACAGGTAGGGCAGTATTTGGACCCTGAGTATGGGCTTTCATATGCAGCTCCACAGGAGGCGCAGACCCTTGCATTAGGGGTTTGTTCGACAGCGGGTTCCTTGGTTTTGGGTTCGGTCTTGGTCTTTTTAGCCATTTCGTACATCCTGAGGATTTCTCCTCAGTAAAAAGTTTAGATACATAAACCTATGCAAAACGAAGAGAGAAGAAAGCTTTCTTGGTGGGGTAATATGCGGCAGGTCAAAAATAGATAGTTATTTCTTAAACCTACCTTTGCTGTCGCGCTTAAGCTTAACAGGTTTTCGACATCCAGGATTTTTCCATTCCCATCCACTCTTGGTCTTCTTGCACGGGGATGGAGGCTTGCCAGATTTCTTCATTTTTTGATTCTCCAGTAAACGATGTGGTATCCTGGACCATCATCGACCTTGATAATTTCTGATGCCGGAGGAATAGCCCTATCCATGGCCTCTTTTGCGGCATTGGACCACTGAGATGTAACAGATGTTGTATCTATTATGGCGGTGGTCTGTATTTGTTGTTCGACCTTCTCTTCGATGGCCTTGATAGAACCTGTATTTGTACGGGTGCGATAGGCCATATATGATGCCAAGGCGGTTAATAATACTACTAGGGCCTCGACAATTTCAGGTGGAATATCTGTCATCCTTTACACAACCATATAATGAATCCTACAACGATAGCCCTTCCACATACGAATCCTGCGCGATAATAGTGGGGTTCATTGCGGCATTCCTGGTATTCTGGCATTGGGAATATGGATATCGAATCGAATAGCCCATGAAAAAATGAATGTACCTCATCGGCTGTCACCTTGAACATAGGCATCCTTCCAGATATCCTAATTTTCGATAGATGGTAAATAATGCCAAATAAATTGGAGTAATCATACCAGCCATTATTGCTAGCATGATTTCAGGATTTTCCATCAAGCAGGCTCCTGCGCACGAATTACGAGGCCCATCGGGTCATCCGCAGAACCAATCCAAAATTCTCGACAGCCATATGTAGTGCCAGAATCAGCTTTTTGGTACAGTGTAACCACATCGCCAGCACTAACATCTATATTTCTGATATATGCAGTATATGTATCAGAGTTGAGGTATTGTTCTGTGCTAACACCAGCACCATTTACATATATTTGAACCCTACCACCTGTAGAACCTGCCGTCCTTGCCTGTTCCCATCCAACACGAATTTGTCCTGAACGTACGACCATGAATCCTGGCATTAAACGTACAAATGATGTGGATGTAGTAGTTTTGGCATCAGGATAATAGGATGCCTTCACATTTCCTGCGGTAGGTGCAGCCGGTGTATAACTTGCGATAAGTGAACCCAATACAGTTAAATCATCCGAGATTTCAACAGGGTTACCAACACCTATCCCAGCACCTAGGGTATGTTCATATATGTCACTTATATAGATAGCGGGTGTTTGTAATGCATATAGGCCCAAATCAAGGTTTGTATCTACCACTAGGGTAGACACCTTTGCAACCTTTGATATCGGAATAACTGTTATACCCATATCATCTACCTCCTACCCCACCACCGCCATACCCAGAATAAGAAGAACCACCATAAGGTGTCTTTGTTCTTACTGTGGTATTTACTGTCGGTGAGGTAGTTGTTGATTTCTTAGATGGCGAGGACGATGACGAACCTGAGGAACCACCACCGAATCCATATATTGATAGAAACTGCTGATATGGTGTCAGCGTGGGTGCGGGTGAACCGGAGGAACCAAATCCACCCATTGACGAGGTGACCTCTTTCTTAGAGCCAGATAGGGCATTCCCAATAACAGATTTTACTGAAGCTCCTATCTTAGTCTGTCCAGCAAGTGCAACAGCAGGACCAGCAAGGAACCCTGTCGGTCCCATTATCATTCCAAGAATCCCAGTGAGAATCCCTCCTCCAACAGTCTCATTTACATTGAGAGCGGCTGAGGACGATGTGGATTTTTTCAGCGGGGTAGCAGCCACATATGGTTCTGAGATAGCAGGGGTAGTACTGAATGAACTTACAGGCTGTTGGGGAAATACTTCCTGGAATGTCGGGAGGGTTGGGAAATTTATCGCAGGTTCAGCAGGGAACTGGTATATTGTTGCAGGACCAGCATCACCGTCTTGCGAGGCATATCCGGCATGAACACCACTACCCATTACTGCTTCTTGAAGCGTACCAGATTTTGTCAAAATATATAGGGCTGCAACCGCAACACCACCTATTATGACAACGCTGAAGATTTTATTCTTATCCATATCACTTCTTCCCTCCTGACAACAGGCCATATCCTATGATAGCTCCTGCTCCTATAATGCCAAGGAGAATCAGTGTCGATGAATCGATACCAGCTGAAGAACCTGTGGTCTGTGGAACATCCCATTCACCTGTCTGTGATGGAATAGATGTTTGGTCTATTGCAGATTGTTTCTTGGATTCAGCTCCTGGGGAGTTAATTATGTACGTTGCTCCCTGATACGTATATCCTAATTGCGGTGCGTATGTCTGTTGTGGCGCATATGTCTCATATGGTGCATGGGTGATTACCGAGGATGAGGATTCTTTCTTTGTACCGCCAAGAATCTGCGACAGGCCCATTCCACCTGCCACACCTCCTAATCCTGCCAGTGCACCTATCACCAGTGGTGCTACCATTTATGACACCATCCTGTCTCTCTTGAGAGGCGGTTCCCATGCGACAGTAATCCATGCTTCATTCACGGCAAGGGCATCTGCAGCACTGAGATTTGTCACATCGAATTCCTGAAATGTAATCTCATCTACTGATATTGTAGTACCAACAGGAACGATATACAATTTTTCAGGAGCAAAATCTAGATTTATTCTCAGATTGACAGATGTGGATAGGTTCATTATGGTGATGGAATTGTATGCACCATATTGCTTTATTCCGGGTTGGATATCGGCATGGTTGCGGTCATACTGAACCATAGCTCCTGCTGCGATTGCACCAAGGGCAATAGTCCTTTTGTATCCTCGCTTCCTTACCTCCTGCCGGAGGCTTGATTTTACCCACATAATAGGCTCCTCCTGAAGTAGGAATAGCCTACGATGTGGTTACATCCTTCTGCAGATTGAGTGCCGAATCGACACGGGCATCCTGGATACCATGTCCAAGGCGCATTTCCAGCTGAGCACCTAGTGTAAGGGAGAAGATATCGTACCATACATTGGCGGTCCAGGCCTGACTGTTGGCATAGGCTCTCCTGTCGGTAAAATCAATCGTTGTCAGTGTCTTCTCGAACGCGAAGTTGGAACGAAGGTTCTTTATCCTGACAGGAACGCGAACAGTATTTGTGGCCGCTGTAGAGGTAGTGTGTTCTGTGACAGTAGTATCGGGCTTGAACATGACGACAAGCTTGTCATCCTCGCGAATACTGCGTGTAGTGGGTTTCACCTTCGGCATCTTCTGTGGGTCAGTATTAGGTGTACCGACAGTACCACCGAATTCTGAAGAGTGTTTCTCCAGCAGTTCTGCGAGGGTATTATCGTTGTTGTCCCTGTGGACCAGTCTGTATGTGCCGGTAAGCATAGTTTGTGCCATTTAAATCACCAGTTATCCTGGCCACCGCCACCGAGAAGACCTCCACCCATGAATCCAATGAAGCAATCCTCGATGCCGTCTACGGCGAGTGCAATCTGTACTCCATTCCCGATGGTGTTTCCACCAACGAATTGACGGACAGCCATAGCACCGATTATCTTTGCGATACCGGATATGACTGTACTATTCCCGACAGGGGTCTTTGCGATTACCCCTTCGAGAAACGGCTTGGCAATACCAGCTACCCCAAGGGTAACAAGTGGTACGCCGCCTGCCTTAACTCTTCCGATTTTCATAGTCATTTCTCCATCTTGATTATCCCATCTGGAATCGTATCAAGGGTATATTGTTCAAAGGAACGGTCCCTATCAAACAAAATGAACTCATGCTTGTCGTATGACAACCTGCGTACAGCGTCTACGCAATCGGCATTCATATTCCTTAATGTTTTAAGGGCATTCGCTCCGGATATCTTGAATACTATCAGGTAATCGGCCACATCCATTACATAGGTATTTAGGTCTGTGGGCCTACGAGAAACCGCAATAAGGTCAAGTTGCATGTGTCGGCACTGAATGTATGTTCTGCGGATAGATGCATTAAGCAACCTCTGTGATGGCATATACATATCCGCCTCCTCATATACCAGCATTCTCAACCTCTTGGGTTTATTGTGGCCCTTGGCCTGTTTCTCCAATGTAAGGATATTCGGCCATACTAGTTTCCTATGGATTAATGCAATCTCCTGATTGAGAGAGTCATAATTCTCCATAAACTTAGTATGTGGCACATACCTGGTGAACCCATCATATTCATCCATGGGGTCTATTACGAGATGATACGGCTGGCTCCTCAGGAAATACTCTCTCGTGAAATAAGATTTCCCCGAACCCTGCAGGCCCAGGACAGCAATCTTTACCAACCGTACCACCTCAATAAAAAGGACGAGGGCATCACTTTACCATCCCTCTCACTAATTCGATCACGGAATCCTTGTCGTTAACTAACATAGTGTGTATCTCCGACATTTTCAGGTCACCATACATCTGTATCGCCAGCGGCATGTGTTCGATGACATTATCCACCAACTTGGGTATATCGATGGTAATAGTATCCTTTGAGGGCGGTGCAGCAAGAGAAGGTTCCTTGTTTATCGGTACTGAAGAATCAGGTATCTCCTTCATGGTGGTAGTCTTAGGAGACATGGTCTGTGTAATCTTGCTTATCTCTGCTAACAACTTGGTTATATCGGATATGTCCTTTATTCCAAGAAAATCAACTCCACCACCACCACCATCTGAATGGGATACCTGCTTAGAAACCTGCTTGGCAACCTCATCTGCAATAATATCATCAAGGCTCAGTCTTCGTGGGGATTCCGCCATGACGCTCAACCTCCTCCATAATAAACTTAGACACCAAATCCCTTATCGGAGGGTTTTGCCGGATGAGATTTATACCCATACCAGCAAAATATACCTCTCTTGGTGTGATAGATTCCTTATGACGATATAAGAAATCCTCAAGGTCTGTGGCCACATCAATCGAATTCATTTTCCTCTCCACATTTGGGACAGAAATGGAATTCCCTGCTGGAAGTGTATCCACATCCTCCACATTGATATCCGTCATCATCTTCCTCTGTTTCGGCATCTTTGGTGGGTGTGATTTTAACGCGCGAAGCCCTATCTTCATCACCAAAGAGGTCAATTCCTTCTGATTCATCCTCGTCTGTCTCCTCTTCCCTCGGTATATCCCTATCTGGCTTGGCTTTACATACTGCGAGATGCCCATTGAGAGCATTTTTGGACCTAAATCCCTTCTCACAGTGAGGACACACATAGATAAGAGCATCCTCTTTCGATGGCTGTTTCTCATCAGTCATACAATAAAAAGGACGGCCTAATAAACTAAAAGAGAATTATTCGTTGATAATAAGAGGCTCAACCCATCCAGATGCCGTTCGGACACCTTTATGATATTTTCGGGTGGGCCTTTTCTCGAAGTTATCAACAATTATTACCCCTTCATCAATACCCCTTGCCCGCATACCAGTCATCCTGACAAAATGAACCTGTTTGAAAACACCATCCTTTTCGACAGCATCTTCACGGATACCTTTTATAGCACGATGGCCGTTGAAGAGATAATCCTTTGCACCATGTATCGTTAGAGGACCCTCTTCCTCAAGTTTATATGCACCTAACCTGGATGGCGATACACGGCCAGCAGAACATAGGGCCTCATATCCAACCCTATCACAGAAAATCGAGTCTGTATCAACATAATACACTTCTCCACCAGATGAATGAATATAGCGTATATCATCATAGAGGATTGTCCGGGTATAGGCCCTGATGAATGACGATATGGCTGTAAAAGTATTGGCAGAATCTCTCTTGGTGCGAGTATACATCCACTTTCTGTCACCAAACACCTTTACTGAGAATGTAGCACCAGTGGATTCATCAAATACCTCTATATCTTCGGAAGAGAGAGGACCAGTAACCTCCATCGACAGCGGCACATGTTGAGCAAATTTACCCTCCAACGAATTCATGAAGTATTTGGACATTGTATCCAGAGTCTTATTATCTAAAGACTTATATTTTAATCTCAGGGAATAGAAATAATCTATATACGACTTGAACAATATAGATGACGAGTATTTCAGCAGCATCTCGCCCTCGACAAGTGAACCACCTACCGACAATAATTGAGCATATTCCATGGATGTAATAGTAGCGGAGAACGTGCCAACAGGAAATATAGTTCTTTCGATACGTGGAGCAACGACACGGCGAACAGATATGACAGGGGTAGGAACAAAGAACTTGCCCTGTACTAGGAAAAGTGTTCCCTGGTCCAGTAACCCGCTCAAGGACTTGGCCTTGGGGTGCACGAGTCCTCCCGCTAACCTGCAGGGTAATTCTTTTTCCGCCATGATGTACGGATGGAAGGAATTTACATCCAGCTTATAGGCATGCTTGATATTTCCTAGGAAAAATGCCTCATTCCTGCCACCTTTATAGGATGCCCTCTCAATCTGGGATGCCTCCGGGTGGTGATGGATATATATGGGGTTATCGATAAAGCGGTGTCGAAATGTAGTCAAACACTGTGCTGCTATGCTTGGCCTGTAAGGTCCCAGGTCATTGTCTTTTAGGAAATTCATCCATTCAAGCATCCATGTCCTTACTATTTCTGCATCGCGTTTACAATACGTTGATACCTCTTCATCGGAATATTGGTCTAGTTTCGATGCGTCCACATCAATCTTTTCTAGTCCAAGTTCTTCTCCTATCCTTGCAAGTTTTGGTCTGGTTCCAAGGTGATTACCCATATCAAGGAACCATACTACGCTCCCATTACAAGTCGCCTCTATGATAAATGGCTTATCAATGGGTGCTCTCTTGAGATGCCATCCTTCTCTCTCAGTTATTCTCTTTATTACACCTAAAATTTGGTAGTCAAAAGAGGCATTATATGAATACACAAATACTGCTTTTTGTCTGTGTCCTATAAAATCTTCTAGGTCGTCAAAAAACTGGTCTGGTGTCTTAAATTCCTTGCTGTATTCTTCTCCCGTCTTCCAGAAAATTGCCCACCCTAGACGCAATAAATGGAGTTTTGGGGTTCCTTTTCCCTTCCATAGGTCTGTTGGTGTTCCTGTCGTCTCAGTATCCAAAAATACCATTCTTCTTACATTAGTAGTGCTTTTTATTTCTGACAACATGTGCGCTTTATACCTCCTCTGCCCACTCTCCATCTTCATACATAATATTTCTAGAACCTCCTTGGACGACAAGCTCATCTTCATTCCAATATTTGCCATCTTCTTCGTCATATTCTTCCTTCCTGGCATTATAGAACTTTGTTGCCGCCTGTCGTATTTGGGATGAGGTCATTGCCCTATCTGAACGTATAGTTACATGTCCTCTACTACTATTACCCTTCGGGCGCACAATATAGTAATATTTGTCACCATATATATGCACCCCTTCTTCTTTGGGTATTATTATCCCCTTGTACGTGGTCCTGGTCTGTGCTATCGTTGCACCCGTTCTGGCTGCTTCTTCCTTAATATATCTCCAGTATCGCTTAAGGGATTCGCTTCTTGACATAATCCCTCACCTGTTCACCGTGGCGAGTATAGGATATGTCATATCCCTCATCATGGATTGCCTGGGTAATATATTCAAGCTCATCCGGTGTCGTCCAGTCGGTATGGGTTAATATGATAGAATCAGGAGTATTTAGGTTCGCTGCTTTGCGAAAATCTCGCAGGTCAAATTTCCCTATTCGCTCCTCGCCATATGGGGTGTTATCCTCGTTGGTCTGTTGCCGTCTGTAGTCAGTTATTTTCGCACCAGATTTCCTCTCTATCTCATCGAACGATGTTTCCTGCGGGAGAGGGCCACTGTTTCCAGCCACCCGCATAGGGTAGCACCGTACAACGCCATATACATGTCTGACAGCCTTTATACCTATTCCGGCTGCATTCATTACTGCTGGTGCTGTCACATCATAGGATGTGGTATGTGGGTAGTCGCCATGGGTTATTGATAATAAGGCTCCTTGAGAGGCCTCGATAAGACCATGCCTGCCCATCTTCACCAGCTCATTAATATCCCTTGAGACATCAGATGTTTCACCTGGAAATACTGATGAGGCGAGGATCGCTGTTCCATCCCTCCTAATCTTTGCGATAAGTGCCGGGGAGATACCCATTCCATATCCTCCTCTTCGTTCATAGAGTCCCAGTTGTTTTGATTCATCCCTATCTCTGGCAACAGAGATGGGAGCACCAGCATCAATGGTGAGATATCTGATGTTATATCTAAGCCGTTCAGTAGCAAGTATATCAGGCCTAATGACCATCCCTCCTGCAAGGAAACAGGGTACATCTGGCCTAATCGCGGCAATACAAGGTAGCACCCGCATGCGGTAAAACCTAGGGCCATATCGAAACCTATGTTCTGCCTGGGAACCCCCTGTCCTCACAGCAAAATCATACCTGTTCTCCATGTCAAGCATTACAGCCGATGCTCCTTTACCCTCGTCACCATACTGCATTCCAACAATAATATCAATCATCTTGCTTCCTCAGTTCTTCAGATACTGTCTTTACTGCCTTCTCCAGACGCGATATAACTATTCCTGGTTCAGGATGTGCTATTCGTATTTCAACCTGCCAATAGTGTCCTCCTGGACGATACAAAACAACTTCACTCTTCGGTAACTGCATTATCTTTTGCCCTCCTTTCTTCTCTCTTTCTGCGGGCATATTCTCTCTGCCGCCTATTCCTATTCTCCACCTTCACAATAGGACCACATTTCTTGCAGTATTTTTGTGTTGGGTGTTCCTTAGGTACGATTTCCCCGCACCTGAGACATTTTAATTTTGCGATAGGTGGTTCCTTCCACCCAAGCTCCTTTTTATGTCTGCGAAGACTAGACTCAATTTCAAGCTCTGTCTTATGAGAGCCTCCTACCTTCAGCTTTCTGTCAAAAGGAGTAGGAGGAGCCTCGACAACATAATACATTAGGTTGCCGTCCTCGTCATAGACAGGAATCATCTGCTTCCTACTCATTGTTGTCATACTACTTCAGTTCCCCGGCCTGCTCCATCCTAAGAAAAGTTGCCTTGGATACAACAGAATACATCCTGTTGCCGGTAGGAAGAACCTTCTTGATGAAGACTACCTCTAGTGGTAATTGGTCCTCCACCTTATCAAGCCGCTCCATTACCATCTTGGAGCCACAGTTGAAGATAATGTTATCCTCAATGTGAATGGTATAGTATGGCCCATATGCGCCATCCCTGCGGTCAAATCCTGATACTGTCACAAGAGAATTGATTACATCATCCATGGCGACAAGCTCACCATCGTAGAAACCCTCTCCAAGGGGGTCTGTCATGTCGGCCATAAATTCTTCCTCTTTCGATACAGGGTTACCCTTAAGGGTATGCTGAGTCTCAGCAATCTTTTTACCTCCAGCGGTATGGAGGTCCTTACCGATAGTTTTACCCATTTTGCGTTTCCTGAGGATTGCTCCTCATTAAAAAGGCTAGAACCATAAAACAAGCTATATAACACTATAGAGATGGCTGCTGTTCCTATAGAGAAATATAGAGAGTAGAGGGTATGTGGACCGATATTGATAATAATAT
>LKUE01000288.1 GCA_001412365.1 Desulfuromonas sp. SDB
AAGACATAGGACAATTTTTTATATCGAAATTCCGGTCCTTCTTTGGAAAAAGCAGACCATCTAATTAATCCCCAGATACTTCCGGCAATTAATATTAAAAGATAAATAATTTCTTTCCAAGATACAACTGTACCGAACCACCACATAGTTATCCTCCTTCTCTCCAACCTCTTATTCCGATTAACGGAACAAATCTACATTGAAAATACTGTTTAGTTTCAAAATCATCCTTCAATCTGGTAATAACCTGCAATACCTGAAATTCCATTGGTCCGATGGGAATTACCAGCTTACCCTGGATATCTAACTGCTCTTGCAAAGAGTTGGGAATGGAGGGGGCTCCTGCGGTCACAATAATCCCCTGAAAAGGAGACATTTCCGGCCAACCAACCGAGCCATCTCCCACTCTAATCACAATATTTTGATATCCCATTTTTTTAACATTTTGTTCTGCTTTTTCCGCCAGTTCAGGGATTCTTTCTATGGAATATACTTTTTTTACAATTTCAGCTAAAACTGCTGCTTGATAACCACTCCCCGTTCCGATTTCCAATACTGTCATGTGGGGATTGGGATTTAACAATTCAGTCATTTTTGCCACCATATAGGGTTGGGATATGGTTTGATAATGCCCTATGGGAAGGGGTGAATCGTTATAAGCCCGGGATATCAGATTTTCATCAACAAATTCATGCCGGGGAACCCTGCTCATCGCATCTAATACCAGTTTGTTGGTAACCGGAGGGTCATGCATTTGCAGAATCCTCACCATTTCTTCCCGGGTAATCCTCATAATTTCTTTTGTTCCAACCATTTATTCATTTTACCAAACAACTGCTTATCTTCCATATTGGTGAATTTAAACGGAGTCAGGGAAGCATAACCTTGCTCTAAAATCTGGCAATCTGTATCCGGTTTTTGTATCCACAGGGGACGATCTCCAGCTAACCAATAATAAGAACGCTGATAGGGGTCATAGCGCGGTTCAACTTTTGAATCGTATATACGATGTCCCAGATGGGCTAATTTAATTCCTTTACAATGATCTACTCCGGGGACATTTAAATTCCATAAACCTCCCAGGGATATAACTTTATCCACAATGGTTTTTAAAATTTCCGCGCTTTGATGGTAATATTTTCTTTTCTGGGTATTGATGGTGGAAACAGCAATAGAAGGTATGCCGGATAGAGATGCCTCAGTAGCTGCAGCAACCGTACCTGAATACAATATGTCTTCTCCAATATTATAACCGGCATTTATTCCGGAAATTACCAAATCAGGTTTTTCAAATAATTTAGCTCTCAATGCCAGCACAATACAGTCAGTAGGGGATCCGGAAACAGCGTAAACATTTTGACGGGGCTGAGAAACAAAGACCGGACGGCGCAGAGTGATTCTATGGCTACTGGCGCTTTGCTCGAATTCAGGGGCAATAATAATTACATCTCCTAATTCCTTAACCCTATCGTACAGAACTTCCAGCCCTATTGAATCCAATCCATCATCATTAGTTAGCAGTATTTTCATATCAATATTCCCTAATCAGTAAACCAATTAAACTTAAAAATCTCAAAGTGTCAACCACTGGATTTATATGACTTTTTTCCCTACCGTAAACAGTTGAAACCTCAACTTGACTTATCAGATAACCATATCGGGCAGCTCTTATGATCAGTTCAGTTTCAGTCTGAAATTTAGTTGTTTTTAGTTTTACATTTTTTATTACCTCTGTCGAGATATATCTAAATCCACTTTGAGAATCATTAATCCTCTGTCCGGCAAGAATAGAACAAACCAGAGAAGTTAGTTTATTGGTAAATATTCTCTGCCAGGGCATGTAGTTTAGTTTTAATTTCCTGCAGCCGATAATTATATCGGAGCGGTTGATTAAATCAGGAATAATGAAATTTTTAATTTCTCCGGGTAGATGCTGCCCATCTGCATCCATAACCACAATTCCCTGAAAATTATTTTCCAATGCCCATTTAAATCCAGTTTGATGAGCTCCTCCCTTACCCTGATTTTTTTTATGCCGGATTACTACCGCCCCTGCTTGCTCTGCCCGTTGAGAGGTATCATCCTGGGAAGCATCATCTACCACACATACCGGAAAACCGGTAAATTCAATAACCCCGGTGACCACTTCCTCAATGAATTTACTCTCATTGTAGGCAGGTATAATCACTGCAATATCTAAACTATTAAAAGGGAGAGAAGTAGTACCACTGATCCGGAAACTTTCTGACATATTTTTCATATAAATTACTGTATATTTCCAACATTCTGGTTAAACCTTCTGATTCAGATTCATTTTTACTTGTTTTAAAAGGTCCGTCAATATATATTCTGTATTTTCCACTGGGCATTTTAACTGCAATAGTGAAAAATACAGGCAATCTATATTTCACCGCCAGTTTAAACCCACCCACTGAAATCTTCTTGGTTCTACCGAAGATATTAATCTCAGATACTGGCCCCTGATATAGGCGATCACATAATATCGCAGTCAGAGTACCTGGGGTTTTAATTGATTCAACTATTTTTCGGGAGGATTGATGAACATCTATATCTGCAATACCTAACCTTTTCCTCTGCTTTTTAAAAAATATGGTATCCGGTCTTCTAAGATGGGGGGCTGAAATAACCATAGTTTTCAATCCCCGGTATACTCCATAAGCAGCGAGAAATTCCCAATTACCAATATGACCTCCAAGATTTAAAATCGATTTTCCCGATTTTATCATTTTTATGGGCTGCTGAATGGACTTGGGATTTTCCACATTGTTTTCAAACCAGTAATAACCATATCTGGGGAGCATTAGAAACTCATAAATTGTTTCCATAAAATTTCTGAACAGATTACAGCTAAGTTGATTAATTTCAGGCGAAGATATCTGTTCACACAAAACAAGGTTCAGATTATTCTGGATTATCTCTTTCTGCTTAGCCACCAGGCGGTAGGAAATATATCCAATTCCCCGGGAAAGATTACGGGCGTTGGGAATGGAAAAACGATTGGCTAGCTGTTTAGCTAATGTATAAATTGAAAAATTATCTTGCATACACTCTCAGAACAATTATTTACAATTTCAAACTCATTTTTTATGGGGCAACAGTTAATTATCACCAATTTAACAATCCCCCGGTTTATCCATCATTTCAATAATTTAATCATTATCAGAAGCTATATCTGAAGGAATTGAAGTTTTTGATATAATATCTTGTTCATGTTCAAGTTCCCTCATCAGGAAAAAATTCAGAACAGTTCTTATCCCTACTATCGCTGAAAGTTGTCCAATATCGGTCCAAGATGGGGCAATAGCAGTTTTAATGATATCCGCTCCAATTAAAAATTCCAAACTTAAGGACAAAGTATGCCCCAATATGATTCTACTCTGCACTATACTTCTACAGCTTTGCCGGCAAGCTGCTCTAATATTAAATATTTTCTTTAAATATTTCCATAATGCCTGAATGGTGCCAATTAGAATTACTAAAGCGGCTACTGCTTCCGCCAGCCAACTCACATATTGAGCTGCTATCTCAATGATTTCGAACATTTTTCTACCAACCTGCTGTTTCTATAAGCAACAAGATCATCACTAATAATATAGCCACCGGAACAACTGCCACCCAGGGATTTATTTTAAAAAGTTCAGGTAAAGTCAACGGTTTAAATGAACCCCAACTGAGCAGATTGGATTTTATTTTTGAATAGATGTTGGCAAACAACCAGGTTCCCAGTATTATCCCCACCACTCCTCCCAATAAGGCATCCAGGTAACCTTGTCCCGCCGCTCCCGCAACTGTTCCCGGGCAATAACCCAGTATGGCAAAACCGCAACCGAAAATCAATCCTCCCAACACTGAGGTGATAATTGAACCAGGTTTAGGATGCAATTTCACCAATTTTAAAGATTTCAATAAATGTATTCCGATCATACCGGTTATAACCGCACTGAGCATAATTTTCACTACAGTATAATCTTCTAACAATAACTGTCCAATGATCACATTGTAATCAGTCACTCCTCCTTTTTGTAGAAGAAAACCAAAAATTAAGCCTGCAATAAAGCCAAAAAATAACTGCAATTTATTTT
>LKUE01000289.1 GCA_001412365.1 Desulfuromonas sp. SDB
ATTTTTTTCTTGCTGAATTAGTTTAAATAAGATAAATCTTCTTATTTTGAAATATTTACAACTCAATTAATAGTCTATAGTGGTCTAAATATTAATTATAATTATTAATTGAAAATTTATCATCCTACTCCAGCAATGTGCTGACTGGTTAAGAGTGTCAGCAAATAGGGGAGATAGAATGCCTAAATAAAAGGTGAGGTTTTAAACTATGATAATGGAAAAGTTTAGAAAACACATGGCAGTTTTTTTCTGGATTGTGGCAATAGCTTTTGTAGGTGGTTTTGGACTTTCCTCTTTATGGGATTCCATTGGAAGGGGAGGGGGAGGTTCATCAACTCCGGAGATACCCCAGGATACTTCATTTACAGTTGGATCAAATGCAATTTCTGCTGTTTTATACAGTTTAACTGTAAACAGGGAGTTAACCCAGACTCAGCAAAGAGGAATTTATGTGGGACCTCAGCAAAGGGATTTAATTGCAGAAAGAGTATTTTTGACATTAGTTTTTAATGAACAGATTTATCAAAAAGCTGATAGGATAGGATTTAAAGTAAGTGATAATTATCTGAATATGCTGGTGGATACCTTGGTTTATTACGACCGTTTTTATGCCCAACTGTATAGACTTTCCCCGGAAATATTTGAACAGTATCTCAGAAAAAGAGAAGTAGCTAAAGGTATGAAAACCTTTATGGGTTTTAGTGCCTGGTTATCACCTATGCAGGTTGTTAATCAGATGAAATTACAGTCCAGCAATTTTTCAGCGGAATATTTATATTATCCAGGTGAAGCAGATACCTCCGGATATGATATTTTAAGCAGGGCTAATCAGATTTTTGATACACTGAAAGCCCAGAGTCTAACTTCTCTGCCTGAACAGGTGGTGGTGAAATATGTCTCTCTGCCTTATGGACCTCAGGAGGAAGATTGGTTAAGAGTACAAAGAAAAGCCAACAATATTAGGAATAATCTGTTAAATGTAGATCCGGACTCCATTTCTGCAAAATTTTCCCTGCTCGCAGAGCAGATTTCTGAGGATTACGGATCTCGATCCCAGGGCGGATATTTAGGATGGATATCTGAAAATACCAATGTGGATGAGAATTTTAAGTCCGCTGCTCTAAGTTTATCCCCAGGTGATTTATCATCGCCGGTGAGAACCGAATACGGATGGCATCTGCTTTTTGCAGGCAGTACCCAGCAAGATTCAGTGGAGATATTTCATATTTTATTGAAGGTCAGTGGTGATCCGGAAAGAGATCAAAAATCACTGGATTTAATGGAAACGGTGGTTACTGAATCCCGTTCCTCCGGACTGATTTCAGTAGCTGAAAAATATTCACTGGACTTGCAGACCAGCTCACCCTTTGACCGCTGGGGAAGATTTCCTCCTGAATTTGGTTACCAGCAAAATATAGTTGATTATGCTTTTGCAGTTGATTCCGGAGCAGTAAACGGGCCATTTTTTGGAGACAATAATATTTTGGTGCTGCAGGTTGAATCCCATTATCCATCCCGACCCATGAACTTCGAGGATATGAAGCAACAGTTAGTAGATTCAGTATACACTGAACTGGCTATGGCTGATGGAGTTAATAAGGCGGCACGAGGAGTAGAATTATTAATCCAGGGAATGACCTTGGCGGATATTGCCATGCAAACTGAAGCTGAATATGTGGAACCGGTTGAGTTTAGTTTCTACGATGATCTACCTTTTTCCCCTCCTGCCGGAATGGTCCAGGGTCTGGCGTTTACCGCATCAGATACTGGTTACTACGGTCCGATCAGCGGTAATCAGGGAGCTTATCTAATTCATTTAACCGGTCAATATCATCAACCGGATTCAGTTATTCAACATGACCTTCCCTATTTCTGGATGAATATGAGTTTTGGCAGAGGTATGGAATTTATAAATCAATGGACTATTACCATTTTAGAGAAAGCATTTTCCACTGGTCAAATCACTGATTTCAGATTTAGAGAAGATTAGTTAAAAGTTTTTTATCATTAATATTTTAAATTAAATAGATATAAAATTTTGGGTTATATATTTGAAAAAATATCCGGGATAATTAAAACGGGGCTGACGGGACTCGAACCCGCGGCCTCTGGCTTGACAGGCCAGTGTGCTAAACCAACTGCACCACAGCCCCATAAAAGTAAGGTGAATTATTGTAAAAAAAATGTTT
>LKUE01000290.1 GCA_001412365.1 Desulfuromonas sp. SDB
TTCAGACTTTTATAGATAATTTATCCCAGGTTACTATGGGAGAGTTTGTAATAGAAAATGCAAATGAGTTTATCATTTGTGATGTGAGAAACAATCATAAGAAATTATTGAGTTATTTTGATATAGGTGAAAAAGAATTTTTGGATTATAAAAAATTAAGTATACTATAAAATAAATCTTATATTATGATATTACGTGTGATAGGTTTTTAAAAGGTTGAAGTTGGGCATAAAGGAATATACTATACCAATATTCAGCTTAATCATCAAAATCATCTGGTAAAATTTACAGTTATAGATTAATAATATATTTCTTTTATTGATTTATTTATAGGAAATTAATAAGATTTTGTTTAATGATTAAACATCAACAGTCAATGCATCCTTACCTACCTTGTTTTATTCAGGAGAAATTTTTAAACAATAATTTTAAGGGGCAATTTCCTTCCTTTGCCATTAATATAGATATATCCGGGTTTACTTCCCTAACTGAGCAGTTAGTTTCCCACGGAAAATCAGGAAGCGAAGAATTATATAAAGTCATCAGGGAAATCTTCGATCCAATAATTTTAAGCATCTATGCGCACTGCGGTTTTATCTCCACTTTTTCAGGAGATTCTTTGGTTGCATTATTCATACTTGGCATAGAGCACCTATATATTCCTCAACACTGTATTTCTGCTTTGAAGGAGATAAGTCAGCATTTTAAATTAAATCATCTTATTGAAACTGCCTACGGAAGTTTCCCCGTAAAAGTTCGAATAGGTGCCGCCCAAGGAATAACTAAATGGGGGATATTAAGCGATGGTGAAAACTTTCATTACTATTTCCGAGGAGAAGCAATTGATAAATCTATCCAAGCAGAGAAAAAAGCAGAGATGGTTGATTATTACTTAGATAATGAAATAAAACAGTTAAAAAATCTTCCCCAAATTTCTCCTCCATCAGACCTCTTTGTATCTACTTCTATTGAAACCCGCATATTGCAGTTATTCCTTCCTTCTGAATTTAACCTGTGGAAAGGAGGAGAATTCAGACATGTAGCCAGCATCTTTATCAAAATCCATAACCATTTCAATCATAGTGATCTACAGAATCTATTCGAAAAAATCTCTCCAATTATAAAATCTCGTGGAGGTTTTTTTTCCAGAATTGAGTTTGGAGATAAAGGTTTAGTATTTCTTGTATTTGTAGGCTTTCCAGTCTCATATCAGGATAACTTATTTAAAGCTTTTGGGATTATTGAAAATTTAAATTCAGTATTCAATCATTTTTCCATTCCGATCAAATCTTCAATAGGCGTAACTTCAGGATTAGTATATGCAGGTGAATCGGGAAGTAAATTAAGATCAGAGTTAACTTGCCATGGGGATGTGGTGAATATCTCCGCCCGTCTAGCAATATCCTATCCACGGGGTGGAGTTTTCTGTACCTCAGAAGTTGTTGATCAGGCTAAAAAGTATGCTGATTTTCAGTATATTGAAGACAATACATTTAAAGGTAAAACTCACTCCCTCCCTGTTTATCGCTTCATCAGATTAAACGACACCTCCGAGCTGCTGCTTTCTGATGTCCAATTAATTGGTCGCAAATCTGAATTTCAGCTTCTCAAAACCTCATTAGACCGCTTATCCAGTCATAAGAAATTTAGTGGAGTTATTGAAATTTCTGGGGACATGGGCATGGGGAAATCTAAACTCATTCAATCTCTGCACTGGAGATATCCAAATTTAGATAATGATTTCAACTGGTTTTATATAAAGTACTTTGATTTAGTTCAAATTCCCTTTAATGGACTGAGAAAAAAATTAATAAACTATTTTGATCTTCAACAAAACAGCAGTAATGACTACTTAAAGCAGAAAATAAATGATTTCTGTAATCATCCAAATTTTCCGGACGAGATTAAAAAAGATCTAAATATCATTAAAAATAACTTAGTAAAAGTATTGGAAAATCATGACGAATACTCCAGTGAATCCTGGTTAAATCTCCAACAATTAAAACAACTTTACAAAACTTTTTTAAAGTCAATATGTCACCTGAAGCCAACCATAATAATTCTAGAAGATATCCAATGGATAAATACCGAAGATATAAAGTTTTTTTCCTATCTAACCAACAATATTGACGAGATTCCTTTGCTAATTATTATCACCTCCCGAGATGAAGCTGCCTTTGATAATTTTAAATTTTCCCCGGAGACAGAAATTAATAAAATTCAACTAAATCCTCACCCTCCTGAACATATATATTCCTATGCTCAAGCGCTTATGGGCAATGAAAATATAAATTCAGATTTATTTGATTTCATTAAACAGAAATCTCTGATGATACCTTTATACATTGAACAGTGGATGATTCATTTAAAGCAACAAAATTACATCCAATCTAAAAACAATGAAATCTTCCTTGCTCAAACTGAGCAAGATCTTCCTGCAAGTCTTGATCAGTTAATCATTTCACGAATTGATTCAGCAGGAATCGAGGTAAAAAAACTCATTCAACAAGCAAGTATAATAACCCACCGTATTTCATCTAAAATTTTAAATGAACTCATGGGTGAAGGTATTAGCAATAATTTAATTATTGGCCGGGCAGTTCAGGCAAATTTTTTGCAAGTTGATCAGCACAATTCAACTTCCCGGGAAACTTATTACATATTTTCCAACCAGCTAATAAGAGATGCTGCTTACTACATGCAGCTGGAAAAGGAAAGAAAAGTAACTCACTTAAAGATCATTACGATTATTGAAAAAATTTACCACCGGTTTATAGAATCCTGGTTTGAGGTGCTCTGCTTCCATGCCAATTTAAGCAAAGATAATAAGAAACTAATTTTCTACCTTGAAAAATCAGCAGATTATTACTTTAAAAAATACAACTATAAAAAGGCAGCAGACAAATATACAGTACTATTATCCAATGCTAAAAATCCTAGTTTAAAATTACAAACACTTTTAAATCTTAGTGCAGTTATTTCAGAAACAGGTCCTTATCTAAAATCGAAGTCATATGCCGAAAAAGCTTTATCCTCATCAAAAAAAATTAATGATTTTCAAGGTATAATACGTAGTTGTTATATTTTAGGAAAAGTTTACATGAGAATGGGAGAATATGAAAAATCGCTGAATATGTCTTATCAATGTATTGAATTCTCCAAAAAATACAAAAATACTAAATACCACGCTGATGCTTATACCATTATCGGTCAAATTTACCGTTATCAATCTAAATTTGACCGAGCTTTTGAAAATTTCCAGCAAAATTTAAAATTAAGCGAACAAATTGGTGATTTAAGCGGGATGGCTATATCCATGATAAATTCTGGCTTAATTTTAGTTAAACAGAACCGCTGTACTCAAGCGATGAACTATTATCAAAGGGCTTATGATATTGCAAAAAAAGTAGATCACAAAGTACTTATGGTATCTGCTTTAGGAAATATGGGTATTGTACACTTCAAACAGGGTTATCCCCAAAAATTTTTTAAGAATACTCGAAAATTAATCAGATTAGCCCAAAAAACTGGAAATACACGCCTTGAAATTAGAGGTTATATTGAAAAAGCCATCCATTATGCCAGATTGAAAAAATTTAAATATGCCCTTAATAATTTGAACAGAGCACTTGATCTTGCCTTGGAACAGGGAGATCAGGATGAAATGATTAAGATTTATTTAAACATCGGTCAGGTTTTGATGGATCAACAGAAATACAATCAAAGTATTGAATATTTGAAGAAAAGTTTAAAAATATGCATTAACTCCAGCACCCAGGAAAATCTTGGAAACATATACAATAATCTGGGTACTAATTACTATTCAGTAGATAATTATCTTGACGCTCTGAAATACTACCATCTCGCTTTTAATATCCGAAAAAAGATTAGGGTTAATGCAGAAGAAAGTCTTCACAATATTATTCAAATTTTGTTAATAAAACAAAAAATTACTTGGGCAAAAAAATTTTCCAATATTATGTCGGATATGGCTGAGGAAAATAAAAGCATTATTCATCAAATTATGAGTTCGGTAAATCTGGCTAGATGTCATATATACCACAAAGAATACGAAAAGGCTAAATTACTTTTAGAAAAAACATTAAGTCAGTCAAGATCTAATAAATACGACAAATGGGAAAATTTCAGTATATATTATTTAGCTGAAATTGAACTAAATCTACAAAATATCAACCAGGCAAAAGAATTAATAAAACAATTAGAAAAAAATACAAAAAAGGAGTTTGGAAAGAGCTTTAAGTTTGAACTGAAAAAATTAATGAGAAAATTAAATCAATTAAATTAATTTCCATCCTGATCGTACTGTTCATCTCCTTCTTCAAAAATTTCCACTTGATCATGAAAATATACTTTTGCCCCTGATTGGATTTCCAATCCCCCCTTCATAGATACATTTTTACCAAAATGTACTTCAGCCCCTTTTTCAATGAAAATTTTAGGCACCACAAACTGATAAATACATCCGCAATGCTGACACTTAAACCGGTTATGCTTGATTTTCTTTATATCCATAGATCCGCACTGAACACATTGTTGTTCAAAAAATTTTCCTCGTCTTCTTTTCATAATCCCCCTTAATTAAAGAACTACAATTGATTTTTGAAATCAATTGTACAGCAAATTCATTTTGCTAATTAGCTAAAAACAAATTGTTATTAAAAATTTTTATATTTAAAATATAATGTAACTACACTTATATGGAGGTGGAAATGAAAAAATTTATTTTTGTTTTAGGATTCGCCTTCATCACTGCCATTACGCTAAATTCAGACACCTTTTATGTGGATGGTAATGATCCCCTTGCTAACAATTCAAATCCGGGAACCATAAATTTACCCTGGTTAACCATTCAACATGCTGCTGATCAGTTAATGCCAGGAGATACAGTATTCATACGCAATGCAGTTTATCATGAAAATGTGATCACAACCCGAAGCGGTAACATTAATCAGGGATATATTGTTTTTTCTACTTATCCCGGTGAAAATTTTACCCTTGATGGGACAGGAGTTGGAGACCACACTGGATTAAGAATTTATCATTCTTTTATAATCATTGACGGATGGGAAATATCAAACTGGACTGAAAATGGAATATGGATTAGTGAAGCTCATAATATTTTTATCAATAACTGCGATGTACATGATGTTTTCTACGGGATTGGAATCTCCGACAGTACTCATGATTTCGAACTCAACAATGTGGAGCTGTACAATTTTGACCTTTACGGTTTTGACGCCTCTCCGGGCAATGGAGCATGTTATAATGGGATCCTCAACAACTGCATTGCCCGAAATGCCAGAGATCCGCAACAAAATGTTGACGGATTTGCCCTGGGTCACGGAGATCAACATAACTTCACCTTTAATCACTGCACTGCCTACGATGTTTTTGACGGATTTGACATCAGCTCCCGAAATACCTCCCTCAATTCCTGCAGGGCTTACAACTGTTGGAATGGAGGATTCAAGTTATGGGAAGATTCAGTAGTATTGATAAATTGCATCGGATACAACTGCACTGGATCAAATGTTGAACTGGACTGGAGTGGAAATCCCACCCGCACTGAAATAATTAATAGCACTTTCTACGGAGCTCAAACCTACACTATTTGGATAGAAAATCAAAATGATACCTTATATCTGTTCAACAGTATTCTTTCCGGAGGAGACAATATCGGGTTGGCTTTTGAACAGTACAGTACTGATAATTATTTCGGCAACTGCAATTTATTTCACAATTACAATCAATCCAGGGCAATTGCAGTAGCCTACACTGATGAATTTTCTTTATCCGATGTACAAAGCGGAATTTGGACCTCCTACTCCAATCAGGATTCTAATTCAATTGTGGAATTCAATCCTGCAAATATCTTCCTGGATTACAACTCCGGTGATTTTCATCTTTGTCCTCAAAGTCCTGCAATAGACCAGGCTTCCGGACAATATGCTCCAAATTATGATTTTGAAGGGAATCCCCGACCGTATGGATCCGGATACGACATCGGTGCTTATGAATATCAAGGAGTGGGAGTAGAGGAAATTAATACAATTTATTTCAATCACCACAGTGCAACTTCCATTATTATCAATAACTGTTCAATTCAAATTATTTTCAGTATTGACAGCATAGAAGATGTTAATTTATCCATATACAACCTGGCAGGACAAAAAATTGATCAAATAATTTCATCCCCCCTGATCCCTGGAACCTACTGTTACCACTGGGATGTAAATAAACATGATATTTGCCACAATCAACTCCTCTATGCAATTTTAACTGCAGGTGAACAAACTTATGTGGCTAAAATCATTGTTATGGAATAATTAATAAATATGCCGGTAAAATTAATCAACATAATAATAATCTTAGATACTTACAAAGGAGGAATTCATTAATTTTAAAACATTGTTAATTTTAGTAATCACAACTGTAATTGCAGCTAACTGTTCCCACCATGTTGATAATTATCAGGAAGAAACTCCCCGTATGGTTGTTCAGAAATTTTACAATGCTCTGGTTAATGGGGAAATATCCAAAGCTGCTTACTACCTTTCGGAAAAATTTGCTCTAGATATGATTGAGTTGATGGGAGGAATGGACAGACTTTATCAAGAGTTACAGTTAATTGCTTTTGCTTTTGGCAATTCATCAGAACTTCCCCTTACTTATGATCAGTTGATGGAAATGACTGAAAAAGAAGTAGTAGTATTTTTAATATATGTTTTAGGAAAAGACGAATTTGACAATTTCAGATTGGAAATACTTTCAGAGGAAATTGACGGAAATCAAGCCGTAGTTGAAATTAATAATTTCGATGAAGTTGAAATTCATTTAATAAAAGAAAGCGGTAAGTGGAAAATTTATCCTGATTTTTAATTTTCCGCTAATAATTTTTCTAGTATGAAATTAAAATCAGAAGTTTTTTAGGGAAATTTCAATGAAACAATATTTACTGATTGCCATTTCATCTATACTGATGACCATATCCTGGTACCACTTTTTTCTATATTTCTATGTGAAAACTGAATCCAAAAGAGATTTATATTTTGCCATTTCTACTTTTGGAGGAAGTTTGTTTGCCCTGTTTGCTTTTTTAATGTCAGGAAGATCGCCTGAATCAATATTATGGCTACACCGATTAAGAATGCTGGGATTAATGATATGTATTTCCGCCTGGGCTTACTGTATGTATGATATTTATTTTCAAAAAAGCATGGTTCCCCGCATTTATTTTATTTTTACCCTTTTTATAGCAGTTCTTCTGCCTACAAAATGGTTTCTCAGCCTTCCCGTGGTCCACTATCACATTTTGTGGGGAAACATGGAATTTAATTATTTCTACGCCACTACCAATATAGCCTACTCAATTTACGCCCTTTCTGTATTAATTTTCTTTATTTATTCTTTCTTTAGAGTTGCCCTATGCAATCGCCCCCCTGTAGCAAAAATATACGGTCTGATGGCTTTCCTTCCGGGAGTTGTGGGAGGAATTAACGATTTTGCAGTAACCCATGGATTGATTAAGAACATCATGATAAGTGAATACCTGGTTTTTGGATTCCTCATGTCAATATTTATTCTATTTTTAAAAAAAGAAAAGGAAGATTATTTAACCTTAAAACGTTTAAACTTTCAGCTTGAAGATGAAGTAAATCAGAGGACTGCGGATTTAACTAATTTAAATCTGCAGCTAACCAGGGAAAACATCCAACGGAAACAAGCGGAGAAAGAAAAACAAAACGTAATTGAAGATTTAAGCAGTGCTCTGGAAAAAGTAAGAACTTTAAGCGGTTTGTTGCCTATATGCGCCAGGTGTAAGAAAATTAGAGATGATAAAGGTTATTGGAACCAAATTGAAGCCTATATTAAAGAACATTCTGATGTAGATTTTACCCATAGTATATGCCCGGATTGCGCCAGAGAACTTTATGGCGACAGCAATTCAACTGAACAAAAAAATAGCAACTGATAAATATTCTCATCTGGTTAAACTAACTTTTGCAGTCTTGTAGATATTTCCTGTTTTTAATATGACAAAATAAATGCCAGGTCTAACCTGATCACCTGAATGATCTCTTTCATTCCAATAAAGTTGGTGAGTTCCCTCTGCCAGATGCTCATCTTGGAAAATTGTGTAGAAATTTATTATAAAAATAAAACTATTGGTATAATTATTAAACAACAAACACTCTTTGAAATCTTAATTTAGTTATTTTCTACAGAAAAAGACTAGTTTATATAAACAATTCGTCCCTGCGTTTTGTTATCATTGAGTCTTAACTGATAAAAGTATACGTTGTTTTGTGCTGAATTCGGATCAAAAACAACTGAATGATTTCCCGGTTCAAGGTACTGGTCAATTAAATTGCATACTTTCCTTCCGGAAAGATCATATATATCCAAGCTGACTGATTGGGCAAAATCTAAACTGAATTTTATCTCGGTAGAAGTACAAAAAGGATTCGGATCAATGCTGACAGTTGGCAAATAATGATTTATAGTCAGCAGTTGTTCAGCCCCCATCATGGGATTATGAATACTGTCAAAGAATATATCTCTTTCCCCTAAACGGGTATCCGTCCATGAGATGAATGCAAAATCAGCAAATACATCTATGCCAATGTATTCTCCCATCCATTCCTGTCCCGGCAATAAGGGGAAGATTAAATCGCTAACCGGCAGGTTCGGCTGAAAAGTCTGACCATGATCGGTACTGGTAGCCATAAAAATTTCAAAATCATTGTCATTGACATCTCCCCGGCGGTCCAACCATATAATATCAATTAAACCATTATGTTTGACGTCCATCCAAGGTTGGAATTGATCATTAGGCGAACCATCATCATTGACTACCACAGGACCATTCCAGGTTACTGCTCCGTCATGGGAATACCAAAACCAGATATCCCCGTCATCAGGGCCACCCGGTCCATCAGGATCAGCTGCTACTGCTGCATAAACAAAATTTGAATTATTTGGATCTACTGCCAGAGTGGGATAACTCCTCACATAAAATCCAGGGAAAGCAGGATTGGGAAATCTCTGCACGGAGATGAAAGAATCAATTAACACATCGGTTCCCCAGGTAATACCTCCATCCAAAGAAACATCAATGAATAAATACCCGGTAGTATGTCCATTGAGTCCAAAATCTCCCCACAGCACAAAAACCTCTCCACTCTGACCAGTTTTAGGAACCTGTCCAACGCATTGGCTAACAGAAGGAGGTAAATCGCTAATTCTCTGAGGAGTGCTGAAACTAACTCCCATATTATTGGAGAAAGAAAAGAATACATCAGAATTAGTCTGATTGACATTATCTCTTTGCCAGGCAATGTAAACATTTCCAGCAAATGGACTGGTTGGGCTGTTATCCACAGTTAGATAACACTTGTCGGTAAAAGGTCCGGGATTGGCAGGTGAATTCATAAACATATCCACCGGAGATGGAAATGACCAGGTAATTCCTCCATCGGTGGATCGGCTTACAAATATTCCATTGGTATCAGTAAAGAATCCTTTATAGGAAATAAACCCAACATAGAAATTACCCATGAGATCACTTTCCACCGAGGGATCTGCTTCCACTCCCCAAACTTGAGTGATCTGGGTATCCGCCCAGGTCATCCCTTCATCAAAACTGTAGCTGATTCCTAATCCATTGACCGAACCAAATGCGCCGCTGGGATCTTCATTATAGGCAATTACAATGTTTAAAGGAACTCCCTTGTTGTAAGCTATGCTGGTTTCGTTCTGAAGCAGCGGACCGGGATCTTGATTTACTTTGACATCAACTCCGGCAAATAAGCAAGCGAGGCAATAAATTGATAAAACCCCACATAATAACAATTTTAAATTCATGTTACCCCCCCTTTAATATTTTATACCAATTATTTTATACCATTTAATCTTAAAGAGGTAGTTTAATATCAAAATGGAATTATTGATTTGAGAATTGCTGACAAATACGTTATTATCAAGCCTAACCGGCAAAATAAATCAAGGGATTGTAATTGAAAATTTATCGGTATATAACCAAATACTTTACCGCCACTTTTGACAGCCATGAACTGCTGGATAGAATCAATAATGATTTTCCAGAGTTAAATTCCGGTTTATTTAAATTCAATGAAAAAGAAATAGGTATTAACATAGAAAATTTTGCCCGTGGAAAGATTATTTTCAAACAAAATCAGGAAAGTAATTTAAGTATTAATGCATATATCTATAATTTTGGAATTGCGGTTTTTGAGTTTATCTTTTACACCGATAATTTTCATCCCCAATTCAATACATCCCAGATTTTAGAGGATAAGATTAATTTACTGATCGATGAAAAATTAGTTGAAGATCCTCTAATAATATACACCCATAAATTTTTTATAAAAATTTTTCAATTACCTAAAATTGTTCCAAAATTAACAGAATTCAGTATCCTGGATGAGAATACTTCTGAAAAATTACACCAAATGATATATAAATTATCCTCTCTGAATACATTTTATTTAAAAAATGAAATAACTCTTGACGTCACTAATGAAATACAAAAACAAATAGTCATCATAGATGATAATTTCAAAGAATTTATTGAAATGAAAAAAAAGATTCACAAAATCCAATCAGATAATATTATTGAACAGGATAATATTTATTACTGTTCTGAACCAGTGGATTTGTTTATGGATGATTTTAAAATTTTAATGGCAAGTGATTTAATTCTTAAAGGATACCGTTCCCACTTGATGAATTGGATTAGAGTAATCAAAGAACAAATTAAATCAGTTAAGCATAATCTTAATCAAACCAATAAGATATACTGGGAAAGATTAAAAAATACTTTTGAAACATGGGATCTGAATTATCTTGAATTTTACTCTTCAGTAATAGTTAGTTTAGACTTCATTCAGAATTACCAGTATGAAAGTTTCTGCGATGAATATACCAAAACAATAAAGAACGATTTGAATAATAAAATAACTGCAGTGCTTAGAAATACGGATGATATCAAGTACGGCTTGGCAAATCTAAGTACCCCCTGTCATGCTCATGATGAACAAATACTGCAAAAGGAAACTGAAAAAGGCAACGAACGAATAATGCTGTTATCTTTTTTAGCTATGGCTATTCCTCTTTTAGGAGCAATATTAGCACCAGGTATTTCCACTATAACTAAAATTATCGCCGCAGTAATACTGTTCAGTTTTCCGTTGATATATATAAATTTCAGAAAAATACAGATGAAAAAATCCCAGAAAAATGAAATCTGCAACTATTTAAATAATCTTAAAACTAATTATTTAGAACAGGAAAGATATTTAGATAATTTAAAAAATAAAATTGTCTCCAACAAAAAAATCAGTGAGAAAACCAAGCAGGAATCCCTTCTTTATCTTAAGTTAAATTTAAAATCAATACAGAAAAATATATCCGATATCGATCAGCAAATCGAAAATTTATAATCACCACTTGGTTTCACCGACATATATTTCTATTTTATGAAAATGATATTTTTAGATATGCTGTAATTTCCAGCTTCCAATTTTACAATGTAAAATCCGGTTGATACTGAAGAATTATTCATATCTCTTCCATCCCATGAAAAATGATAGTCACCTGCAATCAGATTTTCAGCCAGGGTAATTAATTTTCTTCCGGTTAAATCAAAAATATTGATGTTTCCAGTATGATTTTCCGGAATCTCTGCTGAAATTAGCGCTTCTGTAGAAAAAACCGGATTTACCTGCAAATCAAACTGGATATCAGGTTGTAATAAAAGTTCCTCTTCCACCCCCACCAAAAACCAATTAAGTATCCTGCCCATAATTGTATCCGGAGAAGCAAATATAGAACTTTCAAAAATGGATTCAAAACCAAATCCAAAGAATATCAACTGATAATTTCCTTCATAACCAACTGCTGCCCCTGAAGAGGTATTTAAGTATTCAAATATCAATGCCCCCCCGCTTTCAGCAGTTAATATATCTCTTGAGTTTTGATTGCTGGGCTGTCCCCCCGATGTCCGGATCATCAGTCCCTCGAAAATACTTCCAGTTAAACCCTC
>LKUE01000291.1 GCA_001412365.1 Desulfuromonas sp. SDB
AAGAAAAAAGAATTATAATATCCCAATTACTTTTGCAGTTTCATTGCCAATCATCATCTCTTCATTGGTGGGAATCACAAATATTTTTACCTGGCTGGTGTCTTTGGAGACTTCCACTCTTTTTCCTCTTACTTTATTTTTTTCAGGATCAAGAATTGCTCCAAAGCTTTCGAAGCCCCTGCAGATAACTTCCCTTATTTCCCATCCGTTTTCTCCTATCCCCGCAGTAAAAACAATTGCATCAATTCTTCCTAAAGTAGCGGCATAAGCTCCCACATATTTTCTCACTCTGTCCGCAAATATATCCAAAGCCAGCCTGGCCCGGGCATTGCCCTGTTCATCTTTTTCTTCAATATCTCTCATGTCGCTGGATATCCCTGAAATACCCAGCAAACCACTTTTTTTGTAAAGTATCTCTTTTACCTCATCGGCAGACATATTCATTTCTTCCATCATCGAAACAACAATAGCCGGATCAATATCTCCCGCCCTGGTGCCCATAGCCACTCCGCACATTGTCCCGTATCCTAAGCTGGTATCAATGCTTTTACCGTTTTTAATTGCGGTAATACTGGATCCATTTCCTAAATGACAGGTTATTAAATTAACCTTGTCAATACTTTTTCCCAACATCTCCGCTGCTTTATTTGCTACATACTGATGGCTAGTTCCGTGGAATCCATATTTTCTAATACCGTGCTTTTCATAAAATTTATAGGGCAGGGCATAGATGTAGGCAACTTCAGGCATGCTTTGATGAAAAGCAGTATCAAAAACGGCAACATTGGGAATATCCGGCATGGCTTGTTTTGCCGCTTTTATTCCCAAAATGTTGGCAGGATTATGAAGAGGAGCGAGGTAAGTCGTCTCTTCTAAAACTTTTAGAACCTTATCATCAATTAATACTGATTGGGTAAAATCTTCACCCCCATGTACCACTCGGTGGCCTACTGCTTTAATTTCATGGTAATCCTTTATGATGCCGTATTTTTCGTGAAGTAACAGCTTTAATACCATATCAATGCCCTGAGAATGATCTTCCACCGGTTTCTGTTTTTTATAAACCAACTCTTCTTCTTTGTAATGACTAATAATCCCTTCAGATAAGCCTATCCTCTCAATTAAACCTGAGGATAAAGTCTGTTCAGTTTCTATTTTTAGAACTTGATACTTAATTGAAGAACTACCACTGTTGACCACCAAGATCATTTAAATCCTCCTTAACCTCCGCAATATGTTAAATAAACAACTGACTCTAAATAAGGCGACAAAGGAAACATATCATATCCCCTAACTTTTGCAATCCTATATCCGCCTTTCTGTAACTTGTCAATATCTCTTGCCTGAGTAGCCGGATTGCAGCTGATATATACTAAATATTTAATCTTTTTTGAAATGATAAGTTTAATTAATTTTGAATTTAGTCCGCTGCGGGGAGGATCCAGCACTGCAGTTGAATTTTCTTTCAGCAGTTTTAAGGTTATCTCACGGTCGGGTAGGTTATAGTATTTAATATTGTTCTTATTCATCAACATGGCATTATAAGCTGCATCCATAACTGCTCTCTGATCTGAATCAATTCCTATAATTTTTTCAAATAATTCCGACAAACAAAGTGATATAACTCCTGCTCCGCAATAA
>LKUE01000292.1 GCA_001412365.1 Desulfuromonas sp. SDB
TTTCAAATAATTCCGACAAAAAAAGTGATATAACTCCTGCTCCGCAATAAATATCATAGAGATATTTTGTTAAGGGAATATTAATTTTCAAATCATTAAGCATTTTATCCGCAACTGCCTGATTGATTTGAAAAAAACTGGTTGGAGTAATTTCATAGTCCACAATCCCCCGGGGATTTAATTTTCTTAATCCGTCCCGGCAATAGCCAAGGTGGTTCTGCCTGTAAAAAACTGATTTTATTTGATCTACACACAATAGTACTTTCTCCAGCCGTTCCCTCAAACCGTCATCTGCTTTTTCCAAGATTACCGCTATCCCTTGGATAAAAGAAGCAATGGACATTCTGCCGGTTTGATCTGAAAATGATAAATTCCCAGCTGAATTAACAAAATTCCCCTGGGACTGAATTTCTAAAAGAACATCATTTATATCCTCCTGAGCCAGAAGACATTTATCAATGGCGATAATTTTATTGGTGTGGGGATAGTTGAATCCAATTTTTAAACAGCTATGCTCCTGGGCAAAATGTACAGTGATTTTTCTGCGATAGTGGTAACGGCAGGGAGAGGAGACTAGGTTCAAATCAATATTATTTAAATCAATTTTACCATTCCGGTTAAAAGTTTGAATTAATAAATTTTTCTTTATTCTTAATTCTTCCGGATAATTAACATGTTGAAAAGCGCACCCTCCGCATTTTAGATAATACTTACAGGATGGGGTAACCCGGTGGGGAGATGGAGCTAGAATATCAACCAGCCGGGCTACTGAATAATCCCGGTGATCAGATACAATTTCTGCTTCCACCAGCTCATGTTCAACTGTACCCGGTACAAAAATTGTTTTTCCTTGATAATGAGCCAGACCCATTCCGGAGTTAATTATTTTTTCAATTTTCAGCTGCATTTTTATCAAACAAGTCAATCATCTCTTCTGCCCACTGGTCAAATCCGGCTGTTTCCAGACGATTTCTAATCTCCTGCATAAACCTCATAAAAAATCGAATGTTGTGAATAGTGCCCAATTGCCCCGCTAAGGAATCTCCGGTTTTAAACAGATGTCTAAGGTAGGCAAGGGTATGATTACGGCAGGTATAGCAATCACATTCTGGCTCCACTGGTTCCAGGGCATGTTTAAATTGAGCATTTTTAATATTAATTTTTCCCCGGTTAAAACTATACAGTGTCCCCGTCCTACCATGCCGGGTCGGAATAACACAGTCAAACAAGTCAACGCCCTGCCTTACTGAATAAATTATATCTTCAGGAAATCCTACTCCCATCAAGTAGCGGATCTTTGATGTAGGCATTAGAGGAGCTGTGAAACTTACCACTTCCCTTAATTGCTGTTTGCTTTCTCCAACTGCAACTCCGCCAATTGCGTAACCGGGAAAGTCCAAATCAATCATATCCTGCGCTGCTCGTTCTCTTAAATTTTTAAACAATCCTCCCTGGATTATCCCCCAGGTTTGTTGAAGGGGATGGGGATGCTTGATCAAATATTCCCGGGCAATTCT
>LKUE01000293.1 GCA_001412365.1 Desulfuromonas sp. SDB
GGTTTGAGGTCCCATTTGAATATTAAATTAAAAAACCTTTCATGGGTTAAAACAAAGCTGAAAATTATTACTAAAAAAATGAAATAAACAGGTCTGCTGTCTGAAAAAACCTGGGTTTTCAAAGGCTTGGAGAAAATTGAAATCAAACCATAGGAAATAAATGAAAATATTAAAAGAGAGAAATAACTCGTAGATATAATTATTTTCTTAAATTTCCTGTATTTATTATCAGAATAAAATCTGCCCAACCCGTTTGAAATTTGAATCCCGCTGATTGCGGTGGACAACAGGGTGGCGAAAGCGATAATTAAGGAAATTTCTCCGAACTCTTCCAGGGTAAAGAAATTAGTGTAAAATTTAGTGGTGACTAAATTGATAATCTGAAATACCCCTACCCCCAGGGTGTAAATCAGTATATGCTTAGATAAGACTTTTAAATTCATAATCCTAAACTTGACTATAATAGTTTTATAGCATACTGTAAAGCATGGAAGTAATTAGGGATAATACAGTGTCAGAACGCCATTTAACCGGTTTGTTCGATTGGGAACTGATGACTCAGGGTGCTAAGTTATTGAAAAGTGAATTAATTGCTTTTACGGTCAGAACAAACAAACTGGCTGTCCCTCTAATCTTCTTAAAAAAAAAAAATAAATTAATCTGTCCCCCTACTTTTGCCTACAATGCATTTATACCGGTAAAAATTAATTTTTCAGATAAAAGCAATCAGCGGCATTGGCTTGCCATTGTCAACAAATTAAAAAAACACCTTCCCCGGCACGGTTCAATACTTTGTCATCCCTGGTATTATGATTTAAGACCGTTCATTTGGAATAATTACAAGGTGGATATCTTATACACCTTTAGAAATAATATGAAGTGGAGAGAACAGGATGTTGAACGGGAAGAGAAAAAGCAAATTAACAAAGCCCTGAAAAAAAACTTAATGCTGGTCACCCATACCCCTACCCAGCAACTTGTGGATTTACTGCTTCAATCTTACCGGCGACATGGTCGGAAACCGCCCTACTCTTCTGAATACATTTACGGTCTGATGGAAACTGCAAGAAAAAACCAAACTGCCCAGGTTATTTCAGTGGTGGATGAAGAGCAGAATTTACTTGCGTTCAGGGCAAAACTGCTTTCTGACCGGCAGGATTACGATTGGATTGCCGGATCCAATATTCAGGGATTAAAACAAGGGGCGAATGCATTTGCTCTACATGAAAGTATAAAACAATCCCGGGATCAGGGCAAAATAATTGACCTGTGTGGAGCTAATACCAAATCAGTAGCTTTATTTAAAGCTGGATTCGGCATGGAGTTAATTTCTTATGCCAGGATAAGCTGGTGATTACAGTACTCAATCCCCAGCTTAGTTTAAAAAAGTACCCCCCCTTTGTTTATGTAGTTGAAACATTGCTGGAAGTTTCCGGTTTAATTTATCGTTTAGTTAATCGAACCCCTTGTGATTTAGCTTTTCAATATAATTCCGGGAATATTCCAGGGGTAAAATTTGTTCAGGAGGTTAAATCCTATGAAAAAATTGTGCCCTTTTTAACTGGTGAAAAGACAGTTAATCTACCCATAGTGGAAACTGAAGCGGAGAAATTTTTAAATAAATGTAAACGTATTTTTCCTCATGAATGGATGTATTTTTCAAAATGGCCCTGCAGCAGCCCTTTTGCCGTGGGGTTAAGCCATGATGTGGACAGGATTAGATATTATTCCTGGTCTAATGTGCTCAGGCTTTGGTTTAACCGCAAATTAAATTTAGATATCAATAAAACCATTTATTATTTAACCCATCCTTATCAAGATCCTTACTTTCAGATTGAAAACCTGGCTTTGCAGGAACTCAACCGGGGAGTGACTTCAACCTTTTTTTTTCTGACCGTTCCCCGGGATAGCCATGGAAGAAGATATAAAGTTAAAACCCTGTCCCCTAAGCTTGCCGAATTATCTTCCATGAACTTTGAGATTGGTCTTCATGCCAGTATCAAATCAAAAAAATCAGTGAAAAAGCTGAACCGGGAAAAAGAAATTTTACAAAAAATTGTAAAAAATAAAATAAACGGGGTCAGATACCATTATTTGATGAAAAATGATAATTTTCTGGTCTTTCCTGATCTGGCTGGATTTTTATATGATTCTTCTCTTTCTTCATCGAAAATATGGACCATTCCCCGAGGAGTTACTTATCCTCACCAGCCCTGGTGTGGATTTTTAAATAGAAAACTGCAGATTAGGGAAATAGTATTAACAGTTCATGACATGGCTTTAATAAATGGTTACTCATTCAACCCGCAGTTTATTTCGAGAATTATCAAAGCAGGAGGGTTATTGACCGTCCTCTGGCACCAGAGATTTATGGCTTCCCCCTTTGAAAATTTTACCCGGCAGTATTGGGACATAGTTGACTGGGGAAAACGGGAAAAGGGCTGGTTTGCCACTTTATCTGAAATCGTCAATTTCTGTAATTGTCGAAAATCAATTTTATTTGTTCCCGACAAAGATATATTGAGAAGCTATTTTAAAATAGATGACCTTGATCTCAATCAAAGTCTAAGTTTATCTTCTCCCCGGTTAAAGGGTAAAGGCAGTGTAAAGAAGATAACCCCGGGAAAATTCAGGTTAAATTTGCATTCAGGAGATGTTCTTAAATGGTAGGAGATCAGATAAGAACAAATAAGGTTTTAATGACTGCTTTTTCCCATGCTCCTGATGATCGTAGGATTATCAGGGAAGCCACTGCATTAACCCAGATCAATTGGTTGGTGACTATAATTTATCCGGCAAATAATAGCCGCAAAATATTCACCTACAAAAATATTAATTTTATTCCTGTGCCCCTGGGCAGAATGAAAAATTCACCATTGAGATTTTTATTGTTTTGGCTTTCTGCAGTTCAGCTGGACCCGCGTCCATTTCAGGTAATTCACTGTCATGACCTAAATTGCCTGCCCTTGGGCTGGTTTTGGTCAAAAAAGTTTAATCTCCCCCTCATCTACGACAGTCATGAATGGGGAGTGGGAGTCTATGATCTACATAATTCGGTGATTAAAAGAAATATCTGGAATTTTTTGGAAATTTTCTTAATTAAACAGGCATCAGTGGTAATTACGGTGAATATTTATCTAGCCCGGATGTTGAGAAGATACAGGAAATTATCAAAACTTCCTGAAGTTGTCAAAAATGCCAGTGAGTTGAATACCCCAACTTCTTCCTCTAAAAAATTACAGGGAAACATCGGATATCTGGGGGGATTGATGAAGGGTAGAAACCTAAGTGCAATATTATCAGTACTTGTCAGCATGCCCCAGGTAAAATTGCACTTGATCGGGGATGGCAAGATGAAGAAGGAAATACTGTCAGCTGCAGAAAAACTTAATGTGGCTAATCAGGTATTGATTTCCGGATGGGTAGATGACATTAGAGCAGCTCTTTTACCGGTAGAAATCGGGTTGTCCTTAATTCCTTCTAATTGTACCAACAACCGCTTGTCTTCTGCAGGTAAAGTATTTGATTATGCAGCATTGATGATCCCCCAAATCAGCTCAAATCATCCCGCTCTACGCGATCTAGTGCAGGAAAGGGGAATTGGAATTTGTATAGACGAACAAGACCCTTCCATGCTGGTGGATGCGGTTAGCACCTTGCTGAAAAACCAAAAGCAGTACAAACAAATTGTTTTAAATATAACAAAAAATCTTAATTTCTACCTTTGGGAGAATGAAAAGAAGAAATTGTGGAAGATTTACCGAAATATCAATAAGGAATAGGGTTGAACCAATGAAATTTTATCTTCATATTTTGTGTATAGATAAATTAAACCAGGATCAATTTTCATTTTTTAGTTATGCGTGTTCCACTGCCCGGTGACAATGCTTTGGGGATAATTCTTCCTGATAAGATAACCAGGATTATTGATCCCTGGAGAAAGCAGTATGATCCTTTTTACGAGATATTTCCTCCTCATATTACCTTGATATATCCTCCTTTTATAACCCCCCGGGAGTGGAAAAAGGATAAGCCGGAATTGCAAAAATTAATGCAGCATTTTTTTTCGTTTGATATTTATTTAAATGACTTAGGGAATTTTAATTCAGAACAGAACTGGGTTTTATGGATTAAGCCGGAAGATAATGGTTACCTTCACCTCCTCAGGAAATTAATTGTAAAACAGTTCTGGGAGCATATCAGCATAATGCCATTTGATTACGTTCCCCATGTAACTATCGGTAGGTTTGATAATTACCAGGATTATCTGGTCGCTGAAAAAAGAGTTAAAAATGAATTATCTCCTATGATGTTTAAAGTAGAGTCCATACATTATTTAATTTTTGATGATAAATGGACTTTTAACATTGAAGATAAAATTGATATCGGACAGTGAAGTTGAAAACAGGTCAGAGAGACATCCGACTGCAAGGTTTGATTGTGGAGAATAACAAATTTTTACTGGTTAAACATCTGGCGGTTAAACAATCCCGCAGTTTTTGGGCGTTGCCGGGAGGGGCTAGGGAAAACCAGGAAACTGAACATCAAGCCCTGATCAGAGAAATAAAAGAAGAAACAGGTTTAACCGTCCAGTTGGATTCAAAGAGGTTTTTATCTGCTGAAGTTCATCCTACCTCTATTTACAAAAAAATGATCACCTATTTGGGATATCCTGTAAACGGGAGCTTATGTTTAGGAGAAGAACCTGAATTTAAAAATATATATGAACTTGTTGATGTCGCCTGGTATAGTTTAGACGATTTTACAAAAATTGATTCCCTCACCGCAGCATACATATTACCGGTCAGAAATTACTGCCTCTCGGATAAATTTAAAATTACTTCCCGGATTGCAGTAATGACCCCGGAAAATCAAATACTGTTGGTTAGAAATGAAGATCAAGATTTTTTATCACTTCCCTCCCCGGAGAAGTTAAAAGCGGTGAATTTATTTCAACAAAATTTAACCACCTGGGGTTGGATGCTGAAAATAAAAGATGAAATGAAATGGAGAATTCATTACTGGTTTATAAAAATCTCTCCGGATGTAATTTTAAATAAGATTATCAATCACCAGGGATTGTTTAAACTAATTAATATTGAAGACAGTAGTTCATACATTATTGAAGATGAAAGCAGAAGGTTTATTGAAATATTTTTAGGGCAAATATAAAAAATATTATAATTTAAAAATATTCCGGATAAGTATTAATTTCCAGCCTCCAAACCTCATTTTCCAAAATAAAATGATAATTTTCCAGGCTGTCTGAATGTAATACGGTCACTGTGGATTGATTTTCATTTAAACTTTGTCTTACAAATTGGTAAGGTTTGTCAAAATCAATAAAAAAGAAAGGTGCTTGTTTTATTATAAATTCCAGTAGAAATTTCAACCGTTCCCGGGGAGACAGCATCATCAGGGAGTCAATATCCGCCTGCATTAAACAGTAAAGCGAGTCAAGGGCTAAGTGGTAGTAGTGATTGTTTTTCTGGAGAAAAACCATGGTTGAGTCAAATTCCGCCAGCAAATAATTTACTGAATTATCTGAAAGGTAATAGACAACTTGATCGGTATTTTTTTGATTAAGGGCAACAATTAAATTATCAAAATTTGATCGGGGAGTGTTAAGTTTATGCGAACAGGAAACAAGTTGTACTAAAAATAATAAAACAAAAAAAATAAAAAAAGGCAGATAAAATTTTATCTGCCTTTGTACAAGAAATTTTTCAATTAAAAAGCAATGTCTATTTTCCAAGCGCCGTTTTCTTTAATTAAAGTGATTTCTTCTTCTTCTCCGTCACCGGTTTTAATAGTTACCACTGCTTCATCTCCATCAATTTCTTCGGATACTATTTCAAATTCACCCATTTCGCCAAACATATCTTCTTCTCCGGTGTTTTCTAAAATAGTGGCCAGTCTTTCTCTGGGTTCCATTCCTTTTAATTCATCAATGGATATTCCAAGTTCTTTTTCCATCTCAGCAGCGGCATCGGGATCTTCTGCAGCCATTTCAATGAACATATCGAACATTGCGGACATATTCTCTACGGTGCCGTCGGACATGTAGTCAACTGCTTTTTTGACATCGCCGTCTTTGATCGCCTGGGCAAAACCTTCTACTGCTGCGGAAGGACTACTTGCTCCACCACCACTGCAAGCGGATAAAATAAATACTACAAGCACTAATAACGCAGATAGCTTTCTAATCATTAGGATTCCTCCTTGTTAATATTGGCTTTTAAACTATTGTCGTTTTCTCATATCATTTCTTTAATACGTTGTCAAGCTTGTTTACATAATAAAATTATTTAAAACACTTCATTAATTGAAAATTTAACCTAATTTTACTATAAAATGTTAAATTTTAATCATTTACATTAAGGAAGTGTTGAAATATCATATATTTTATGGTAAATAAGTTGAATTGAATTTGTTATTTACTCCAGAAAAATTTAAGGAGGATTAGTGAATTTTGGAGATGAAATATTAGATACGTTAAGAGAAATTGCTGCAGAAAGAGATATTGATGAAGATATTATTACCCGTAGCTTAGAAGAAACCCTGGAAGTAGCATTTAAAAAAGTGCACGGCAGAGTGGATGGAATAGAAGTTAAAATCGGAGAAAAAGGGAAAATTAATTCTTACATCGAGTTAGAGGTAGTGGAAAATGTGGAAGAACCAGATCTGGAAATTTCCCTGCCCGACGCCCAGCAGATAGAACCCACTGTTAAAATTGGAGATATTGTTAAAAAGAAGCTGTTTATTGAAGAATTGAGCAGAGGAACTATTTTAAATATCAGGACATTGTTAGGACAAAAAATAAGAGAGGCAGAGAAGGAAAGAGTATTAACTGAATACAATGATAAGATAAACGAAATAGTCAGTGGTCAGGTTCAGCAGGTTGGAAAAAACAGCATAATTGTGGATTTGGGTAGAGCGGAGGGAATGCTGGAGTCAAAGGACTTAATACCTTCTGAAAGGTGGCATCAAGGACAGAGAATAAAAGCGCTGGTTACGGGAATACAAGAAAAAGGTAAAATTCCGTTTATTAAACTATCCCGTTCAGATAATGAATTCTTAGTAAAATTATTCCACAATGAGGTGCCTGAAATTTACGATGGAATTATTCAGATTATGTCTGTGTCCAGGGATCCCGGGGAAAGGGCAAAAGTTGCAGTATGGTCAAAAGATGAAAGGATTGATCCGGTAGGGGCATGTGTGGGAATGAAAGGAATTAGGGTTCAATCTATAGTAAAGGAATTAAGCGGAGAAAAGATTGATATTGTACTGTGGTCTCAGGAATCGGAAGTATTTATCACTCGAGCCCTGGCTCCGGCAGTAATTGAAAAAATAAATTTAGATGAAAAGGAAAAAGCAGCTAAAGTAATTGTCAACGATGATCAACTTTCTCTGGCTATAGGTAAAAGCGGTCAAAATGCCCGTTTAGCCAGCAAACTGACTGGATGGACCATTGATATCTGCAGTATTTCTGAAAGCAGAGATAAAAGAAGACAGGATTTATATAAAAAAATATCCCTGGATAATCTGGGTTTAATTCCTCCAGATAAAATTGAAATTTTAAAGCAGCAATTTAAAACTGTTTTTGAATTACATCAAGCAAGCGAGGAAGAAATATTGTCCTTGCCTGGAATTGAGGAACAGGATATTCCCTTGCTGAGGAAAGCAATTGAACAGGTAAGTGAAATTTCAGATGCTTGAAATTAAAACAGGGACCTACCTAGAAATCGAGTAAGGAGTTAGTAAATATGGCTAACAAACGAATTTACCAAGCAGCAAAAAGATACGGATTAACTTCTTCTGCTCTTGTAGATCTTCTTCGCGACTTAGGATACCAGGTGAAAAGTCATATGAGTAGTATGTCCCCGGAAATGGAAAAAGCAGTTGATAAAAAATTTGAAGAAAGTCGGGAAGATGCTAGAAAAGAAGAGGAAAAGAAAAAACAGTTAAGTGAAAAATCTAAAGCCCTTAAAAACAAGGGAAAGGATAAAAAGAAAATTAAGAAAAGAAAAAAGAAAGTAGATAAGGAAAAAGTTGATTTAAAACTTAAACAAACCCTTCAAAAAATTAGAAAAGGTGACCGTAGAAGAAAGAGAAAAATAGAAAAGGAGTACAGCCCTGATCATCCAGAAGAAGCTAAAAAAATTCTTAATGTCAGTGAGTACATCTCCGTAGCTGAATTAGCGGAGAGAATTGGAGTTACTCCCAATGAAATCATATCAGTATGCTTGTCCCTGGGATTGATTGTTACCATTAATCAGCGTTTGGATTTAGATATGATTACGGCAGTGGCAGATGAGTTTGGCTATGAAGTAGAACTTCTTCCGGAATGGGGTTCCGAACTTTTAGAAGAACCGGAGATCACTGAAGGTCAAGAAGATAAGCAATTGGAGACCAGAGCTCCGGTGGTTTCGGTAATGGGTCATGTTGATCACGGTAAAACTTCACTGTTGGATTACATCCGCAGAACAAAAGTCGCCCAGCAGGAAGCAGGATTGATTACTCAACATATAAGCGCTTATGAAATCCAGCATAAAGAACAAAAAATAACATTTTTAGATACCCCCGGTCATGAATTGTTTACCGCGATGAGGGCAAGAGGAGCTCAGCTGACTGATATCTGTGTGCTGGTGGTTGCTGCTGATGACGGAGTTATGCCCCAGACCGTAGAGGCTATTGACCATGTGAGAGCAGCGGGAATCCCCATGATTGTGGCGATTAATAAAATGGACTTGTTAACTGCTAATCCCCAAAGGTTAAAGCAGCAATTATTGGAACATAAGGTTATGGTGGAAGATTTCGGGGGAAAAATTCAATGTGTCAATATTTCTGCTAAAACCGGAGAAGGTATTCCTGATTTGCTGGATGCAATATTGCTGGAAGCGGAAATGATGGATCTGAAGGCTTCCTACCATGAAAATGCCAAGGGGGCAGTTATTGAATCCTCGGTGGAAAAGGGAAGAGGAATGATTGCAGATGTGCTCATAACCAGAGGATACTTGAAAATTGGAGATGCCTTTATTGCTGGAAGCGCTTCCGGTAAAATAAAGGCAATGTTCAACGAAAGAGATGAAAAGGTTGAATCAGTAGGTCCGTCCCAGCCAGTTAAAGTCATGGGCTTTAATAAACTGCCGGAAGTGGGAGACACCTTTCAGGTTGTAGAAGAAGAGCGCCGGGCTAAAGAAATTGCCCGGAAAAGAGAATTGGTGGATAAAGAACAACAAAGTCGGATCAATCAGTATTCGGTGGAAAATTTCAAGAAAGCCCTGCAAACTGCTGAAGTTAACACCCTGAAAATTATCCTTAAATGTGATGTGGGAGGATCTCTGGAAGCCTTATCCGATGGTATTCTCAGACTTCCCCAGGAGGAAGTGGAAATATCCATTATTCATAAAGCTATTGGGGCGGTAACGGAAAATGATGTTTTGCTGGCTCAATCCTCAGAGGCATTAATTCTTGCCTACAATGTGGGGATAAGACCGGATGCGGCAAAATTAGCACATGCCCGGGCAGTGCGGATTGAAAGCTACAACATTATTTTTGAGGCAATTGAATCAATTAAGAAAGCGATGAGCGGTTTACTTGAACCGGAATTAAAAGAAATCGTAGTAGGCAAGGCTGAAATCAGACAAGTGTTTTCCGTTCCCAAAATCGGTGTGGTTTGCGGATCTTATGTTTACGAAGGAGAAGTTAGAAGAGGGTTGAAAGCCAGGGTGAAAAGGGAAAGAGAAGTTATTCATCAGGGAAAAATTATATCTTTAAAGAGATTTAAAGATGATGTCCGTAAGGTAGAATCAAATTTTGAATGCGGTATTGGCATAGAGAAGTTTAATGATGCTGAAGTTGGCGACATCATTGAATGTTTTGAGCAGGTAGAAGTGATTAGGGAAATTTAATGGCGGCACAGGGATTCGAACCCCGGACACGTGGATTATGATTCCACTGCTCTAACCAACTGAGCTATGCCGCCAATGGATGTTTATTATCCTAAACAAGCTTATTAATGTCAAGTTGAGATTTAAATTTATTAATATAAACAAGTTATGACAAAAACCAGTTCGTTAATAGTGATGCAGATAATTGCATTGCTGTTTTCCGTAATTATTCATGAAATTTCCCATGGTTTGGCTGCCTGGTGGAGGGGAGATGCCACCGCCAAAGAACAGGGCAGACTTACCTTAAATCCCCTTCCTCATATTGATCCGGTAATGAGTATCATGGTTCCTCTGCTGCTGATCATCTCCGGTTCTTCAATTATCTTCGGAGGAGCTAAACCGGTACCGGTGAATCCGGGGAGAATGAAGAATCCTAAATGGGATATGGCTTTAGTAGCCGCATCCGGACCTCTGTCTAATTTAGCCTTAGCCCTTTCCGCAGGAATGATATTCAGAATATTACTGCTGTTAACCGACCAGGGTTTGCCCGTGTACATTCAGGGTATATTTGACTTTATTCAAATTTTTGTGATCATCAATGTTCTGTTGATGATTATCAACTTAATACCAGTCCCTCCCCTGGATGGATCAAAAGTCATCAGTCCTTTTCTGGGTGAAAAAATCGGGCAAGTTTTCAACAGAATGGGTATGTTTCCTGGCTTACTGTTGGTTTTTCTGGTATTTATCGTGTTCAGAAAATTCATCGGTATGATGGTGCTGGCGGTATCATCGTTAATATTGGGATTGTAGATGAAATATAAATTAAGCTCGATGACCGCAGTTAGCATCTCCGTGGTGGTTTTATTAAGCGGCTGTGGAAAAAAAAGTATGCCCACCAGCCCGGATCGTTGGGCTCCTAAACTTTCAGAAGTAATTGCGGTTGACCGCACTCATGTTGACTGTGTGTTTTCCGAACCAATAAACCCCAGTTCAATTACCGCAAACACAAAATTTTTAATTACAGATACATCAGGGGTGGACAGTTTAAAAATAATTACAGTAGTTCCGGGAACGGATGGAGTTACTGCTCATATTTCAACCTTTCCCATGGACAGCATAGAGTATTATTTGTTTTGCGACAGCATTCAGGATGAAGCAGGAAATTTTATAAATCCCTCCCGAATCCAGTTTACCGGTAGTCTGCAGAGGGATACCACTAACCCTTACCTTGTAAGCCGGTCTTCTTCCTGGATCAGAATCAGTGAAAAATTAGATTCAATTTTAACCCTGAAATTTTCTGAGCCAATGGATAGTTTAAGTTGGTATTGGTTAATACTGCCCCGGTCCAATTATCCGGTAGAGGGTATTTTTGATTCAACCTACACTACCTTTAGATTAAACCTGCTTACTGCTGCGGAAAGCTTGACTCAAGCGGGGGTGTACCATCTGTACACCTGGGGTTTCCATGACATTCAGGGCAATTCAGCAAAAGGATTCAACCGGTTATCAATTTACAACCCTGGTTATGACTTGATTGAAAACACCATGGTTTCCTGGAATGACACTTTTGATTCAATGTTAATTTTTATCACCGATAGTTTAAATCAGGTGAGATTTTTTGATATGATCACCAAGTCTGATTCTACAATTAATTTATTGGATCCCTCCCTGTACAATTTTTATCTGGTGGCGGGAAAGTATCCTTCCTATTGGGGATGGGGGAAGAGTACTGAATTTATTGAGGAAGACAGCAGTATAGTTGAGGTTAAGCCGGAACCCGCCCCTCTTCCGCTATCTGTTGAATTAATTCTGGAAAACCTGGAGTAATGGTTGCACTGATTGTCCATGTTGTGGAAACTTCCGTTAATACTTACTATTAGTTTCATCGTATCCTGGATAAGCTACCGGTCCCTTTCAGTTCCTGCAGTTTTAAGAGTTTTATCAGTTAGCTTGATATTATCTTTGCTGTTCTATCCCCGCCTGGGTAAATTTAAAATCAGTAAAAGGGAGACTGCGGAAACGGTATTGGCGGTTGATGGCGAATTAGATTACTGGCTGGACTCGGTAGAGGAGTACAGGGAGATTGATAAATTCATCTTAACCGAAGACACCGCAGTTGAATATCCCTTTGAAAACATGGAGTTGACAAATCCGGGCAGAGCTTTTTTAAATTTACTTTATTTGCTGAACAAATTTCCCGGCACCCTTGTGTGGATAACTAAAGGGGAAAAATTTGATCAAATGAGTGAAGATATCTTCCAGCAGATTCCTCAGGTCTATATTTACTGTGATAATCCCATCAACCGTCCTCATCTGGAAATTGGCTTGCTGGGAGGAAAACAGTTTTTAAACCGAAATGAGCAGGGATGGGTGAAATTTAGCGTCATCAATAATTATGCTCAACCAGATACTTTTGATTTTGAAATACGGTTAGATAACCATCTGTTGAATAATCATTCCCTGAATACACCTCTGATTATCCCCGGATATTCCCGTAAAATTATCAGTAGTTTAATTGATCCGGTACAGCAAAATCTCCAGGAAGGATCTCATCAACTGGAATTTATGTATGATTATGACCGGATAACTTTCAATTTCTGGATTAACCATGATGATCTGAATGTAGATTTAATTGCAGATAACCCTCATTGGAGTATTGGAAAGTTGAGAAGAGTGCTGGTTAAAGAACCCCGCCTAAATTTTAGAGGAACGGTTAGAGGTTTGTCTGAAAATTATGTTCAGTTCACTCCACAGCAGGAACATCTGGTAAATGCTTTTCCCGATCTTTCCCCCACCCAATTATTATTTTATATTGGAAACGAGTTTTCTCCCTCTTACCTGCACAATAAAAGACTGGTTCTGGTGGTTTGGTTAATGACTAAGAATCTGGAAACTGATATTGAACAGTTTTATCCAGTTCAGTTAACCGAGCAAGGAATGCTCTATCCGTTTACCCATTGGTTGGGGGGCGGAGAGGTAACCGGGAATTACCTAATAAATGCATCCGGTCAAAATTTGTTAAATTTCTCCAGGGGGGAGGTGTTAACCACCCTGAATAATTTCCCCCAGATGGTTCTGTTCAATATAGACGGAATTTATCTGTTGGCGGTGCCGGCATCCCAATTTCAAAGTTGGCATGAACAGGGCAACTCAGATAAAATTGATTCAATGGTAACCGGTTTAATTAACTGGAGCAGAAGCCAGTCCCGGGGAGAGTTAAGTTTATTTGTTGACCAGCATAAGTTGAGCCAAGGGCATCCCTTGAATATCACCGCGGTTTCTGACAGTTTTTCTGAGGTTTGGATTAGAAAAATGCCCCGGGAATATTGGACTCCTGATGATGAAGAATTTTGGATGGTTCAAGATGATGAAAACTATTTAATCCCCGCCCGGATTGATTCAGGGGTACAGTTCTATCAGGCATGGCTGGACAGTCCTGGAAATTATTTAATTTTAGGTTCCCGGGGAAAAATCAGGGCGATAGAACAAGTTCAGGTGAAACCGCAGTTGTTTTACCTGCAGCCACAGTACCGCCATGATAATTATATTCTGCTGAATCAATCTGAATTTATAGCATTGCTGGAAACATTGCCTGAAGTGAATGTTGATGTTGAGATTGAAGCAACCGTTTTTCCCCAGTGGCTAATAGGATTGATTTTAATTGGATTACTGATGTTGGAATGGTTTTTAAAATACAGACGGGGTCTTAATAACTCGCCATGAATTTCAAGTTAATATCTGAATTTTCCCCTGCCGGGGATCAGCCCGGAGCAATTGAAAAGCTCTGCTCCCATATTGAAAACAAGGTGAGCAGTCAAGTCCTGCTGGGAGTGACCGGGTCGGGGAAAACCTTTACCATCGCTTCCCTGGCGGAAAAAATTAACCGTCCTATTTTGGTAATTTCACACAATAAAACTTTAGCTGCACAGCTGTATGCGGAATTTTCCAGCTTGTTTCCCTACAATGCAGTTGAATTTTTTATCAGTTACTACGATTATTATCAACCCGAAGCCTATCTTCCTCAGACAGATACTTATATTTCAAAAGATGCCAGTATCAATGACTATATTGACCAGTTAAGGTTGAGGGCTACTGCTTCCCTGCTGTCCCGGAGGGATGTGATAATTATTGCCTCGGTTTCTTGTATTTACAATATCGGCTCCCCTGATCTGTTTAAGCAGGGATGTGTAAAGGTAAAGGTTGAAGACCGCGTAACTCCGCTGCAGCTAGCCAGGGAACTCACCGAAGTTCATTACACCCGTAACGATCTGGATACTTCCTGCGGTAATTTTCGAATCCGGGGAGATGTGATGGAAGTTTATCCTGCTTATGACAACAAGAGTTTGTGGAGGATTGAATTTTTCGGGAACACTGTGGAAAATATTTCCCGTTTAACCTATCCTGACTATAAGCACCTGGAAAAGGTAGAACAAGTGGACATATTTCCCGCCCGTCATTACTTGATTTCCCCGGTGAATTTAAGAGCTGCCTTAGCCAATATTGAGAAGGAGTTAGAACAGCGTCTTAATTATTTTAGAAAAGAAAACAAACTGTTGGAAGCCCAGAGATTAGAGCAGAGAACCTTAGCTGATGTGGAAATGATTGAAAATTTCGGTTACTGTCACGGAATTGAAAATTATTCCCGTCATCTCTCGGGCAGAGAGCCAGGGGCAAGACCCCAATGCCTTATTGATTATTTTCCTCATGATTTTATTACCATCATTGACGAATCACATGTAACCATACCTCAACTAAGGGCTATGGAACACGGAGACAGATCACGGAAGCAAACCCTTATTGACTACGGATTCCGGCTTCCTTCTGCTTTGGACAACCGTCCCCTGAAGTTTGAAGAATTCACTGAAATTATCAGACAATGCGTGTTTATGTCCGCAACTCCCGGAGAATGGGAAAAAAACCTGGTAGGCAGGCAGAATATTGTGGAGTTAATTGTCCGCCCTACCGGTTTAATTGATCCGTTAATTGAAGTGTTCCCCCGGGAAGGTCAGATTGACCTCATATTGGAGGAGGTTCAAAAGCAGGTTGATGTTGGGAAAAGAGTTCTGATTACCACTTTAACTAAAAAAATGTCTGAAGAACTGGCTGACTACCTTCATCAGGAAGGGGTTAAAGTTACCTACCTTCATTCAGAAATTAAGTCCATTGACCGGGTTAAAGTGCTTAGGAATTTAAGATTAGGCAATTTTGATGTAGTGGTGGGGGTAAACTTATTACGGGAAGGTTTAGATCTTCCTGAAGTTGCCTTGGTCATAATTTTAGATGCTGACCGGGAAGGATTCCTCAGAAGTGAAACTTCCCTGATTCAAACCGCGGGAAGGGCAGCCCGGAATCTCTGCGGCAAAGTATGGCTGTTTGCCGATCAAATTACAAATTCAATGCAGAGGGCTATTGATGAAACCAGCCGGAGGAGAGTTAAGCAACTGGCTTATAACCGTAAGCATAATATTACCCCTGCTTCAATTGTAAAAACCCGGGAACAGATTTTAAAAGCAACTGCAGTGGCAGAAATAAGTGATCAAAAGCAGGATTATTTAAAAACAGATTATGGAGATAATTTAACCAGACTGGAGATTATGGAAAAAATTGTGAACCTCCAGCAGCAGATGAAAAATGCAGTGGAACAGCTTGAATTTGAAAAAGCGGCAAAGTGCAGAGACATGATAAAAGAACTAAAAATTAAACTAAACCAGGAACAGACAGGATAATTGCAATATATAATGTACATTTTGCTTGCAATATTAAAATAAACATGGTATTTGAGAAAAGTGTTATGAAAAATAATATTTCTATATTTATTGTCTTAATTTCTACAAAAATCCTCGCCCTAACCTCAGGTTGCATTTGTAATGAGAGAAAAATTGATATAAAGTATATACAGTTGACCAACAGATATTGGTAAAATATGTTACTGGAACAATTACAAAGCTTTATCCCTCCTGAGGGCATTAAAATTATCACTGCATTATTTTTATCCTTTGTAGTGGGTTTGGGCAGGGAAGGGGAGAGATCATCCACCGGAATTTATTATTTTGGGGGAATCAGAACTTTTCCCCTGTTGGGATTACTGGGTTATTCCTTAATTTACATATCTCCGGACAGTATCGTCCCCTTTGTCATCGGTTTCGCTGTAGTTGGTTTACTCATGGGGCTTTCCTATTTTAGAAAATTTGCCCAGGGAGTTCCCGGCTTTACCACTGAACTGGCTGGTTTGATGGTCTATCTGGTGGGGGGGATAGTTTCCATGGGTTATTTCTGGGTGGCTACCACTCTAATCGTTATTGAAGTTTTCCTTTTGGAAATGAAACCGACTTTAGCTAGATTTGGCAGGAAGGTTTCCCGGAAAGAGATGATAACTTTGACCAAATTCCTGTTGGTATTTTTAGTTATTCTTCCCATCGCCCCTAATAAAAATTTCACTCAATTTGAGTTGAACCCGTTTAAGACCTGGTTAGTGGTAGTGGCAATCACCGGAATATCCTATTTCAGTTATATTGTCCAGAAGATCACCAAATCAACTAAAAGTGTAATCTGGTCTGCTGCTTTAGGAGGAATTTATTCTTCTACTATGACTACGGTAGTACTGGCTAGAAAATCGAAAAACAACAACAATCATTACTTGTTCAGCGGCAGTTTGTTGATTTCTTCTTCCGTAATGTATTTGAGGGTTCTCGCCCTGATCTTTTTATTTAACCGGACTATGGCAGGACGCTTGCTCATTGGATTTTCAGTAATTGGAGTGCTGGGAATAGTAGTGGGTTTTTTCATTGCGATGAAACGTCATAACCAGGATGAAAATGTAAGCGGGGACTTGGGCATTACCAATCCCCTGGAATTGAAAATTGCCTTCTTATTTGCTTTTCTGTTTATCATCACTGTGATTATAACAAAGTTGCTGGCAGAATATTTGGGGAATAAAGGAGTATATGGTTTATCCGCGTTAATGGGACTCACTGAAATTGATCCATTTATTCTGGGTATTACCCAGAGCGCCGGAGTTTCTGTAAATATCCCAGTGGCAGTTTCCGCAGTGATTATTGCCACCAGTTGTAACAATTTAGCCAAAGCGCTTTACGCCTGGTTGTTCAGCCGGAATAGAAGCGGAAGGTGGGGGGCGGTTATGCTGGTCATACTGGGATTAATTGGAGCTTTGCTTTTATGGTTAGTTTAACTGATAAAAAGTTGTATTATTTAACAATATTTGGTAATTTTATGAATTAAGTCAAATTTCATTTCAACATCACCTATTGATAAAGAGGAGGATATGCCTGAAAAACTGATATTTGAACTACCTGATGGCGAAGAGAACTCTTATTTTTGTAAAGTGGATGGAAATCCACAGGATTATATTTCCCCTCAATTTATCCGCAATACCCCCCCCCTTATACCAAATGTGGGGGAATCAGGGGTGGTCAGACATTTTATAAATCTTTCCACCTTAAACTACCATGTTGATAAGAATTTATATCCTCTGGGCTCCTGTACCATGAAGTACAACCCTAAAGTAAATGAAACTATTGCCAGTGATCCCAGCTTTACCCAGTTACATCCTGACCAGCCAACTTCCAGCGCTCAGGGGGCGATGAGAATAATGGGTGAACTTCAGCAGATGCTGGGTGAATTAACTGGATTTACTGCAGTTAGCCTTCAGCCGGTGGCGGGAGCACACAGTGAATTAACCGGAATATTGATGTTCAGGAAATATCACCAAAACCAAGGAATTCCCCGGTCAAAAATATTGGTCCCCGATTCCGCCCATGGCACCAATCCAGCCAGCGGAGCTTTAGCCGGTTACACCATTGTAAAAGTTAAATCCAATGATCAGGGAACTATTGATCCGGAAGCTGTTGAAAAGTTAATGGATGAGGATAGTGCAGGAATCATGATAACCAATCCTAACACCCTGGGTCTTTATGAACCTAAATTGCCGGAGATTTGCAGGATTATTCACCACCAGGGAGGATTGGTTTACATGGACGGGGCAAATCTTAATGCTCTGTTGGGGATGGTTAAACCTGGAGAATTAGGAGTGGATATTCTTCATTTTAATCTTCATAAAACTTTTTCCACTCCCCATGGAGGTGGAGGACCGGGAGGAGGGGGAGTGGCGGTAACCGAACAGCTTAAATCCTATCTTCCCGTCCCTGTAATTTATCGGGATGATTTTGAATGGAAATTCAACTATGAATTGAAAAACAGCATTGGACCGGTACACAGCTATTTTGGAAATTTCCAGGTGATGCTTAAAGCTTATTGTTATATTTTAAGATTGGGACTTAACGGATTAAAAAGAGTGGCAGAGCAAGCCATCATCAATGCCAACTATATCCGCACCCAACTGGAGGGAATATATCACTTGCCTTATTCCCGGGTATGTATGCATGAAGTGGTTTTCTCCGGGGATATCCAGAAAAAAAGAGGAGTGAAAACTCTGGATTTGGCTAAATCCCTCTTGGATCAGGGGTATCATGCTCCTACTATTTACTTTCCCTTAATTGTCAGTGAAGCGCTGATGATTGAACCGACCGAGACTGAATCCACAGAGTCGCTGGATGGCTTTATTCAAGCAATGAAAAAGTTAGATGAATTATCTCAGCACAATCCTGAAATATTAACTGCTTCTCCCCACAAAACTCCGGTGGGAAGACTGGATGAAGTAAAAGCAGCCCGGGAACTTAAAGTGAGGTTCAATGAGCAGTAAGTGGTGGGACAATATTTTTGCTGATCCTGCGGAGGGGCTGGTAGATGCAGAAGAGCTCAATGGGCAAGAGGAAATAGAGTTAATGGATAAGATCGCCCACCAGGTGGTAAAAAGAGAATTGACCGTACCCGCCATAATGTTTCTGGAAAGTGTAAAACCCCTTAATTTTATCGGCAGCCAAGCCATGGTGTTTTTCAATCCTCTGGTGCAGATTGTATTTCCCTCTAAAATCTACGGACAGATGCAGTTGTTTTTCGAAAAGAGGGAAAATGTGGAAAAACTTATTCAGCATATTGAAAAAGCTGATTCTGAATATGTTGATCAAAATAAAAAATTAAATTCTGATAAACCTAAACCCGATAAAACCAAGAAAAAGACTTTCTTCTGGTGGAAAAGGAGGAGCGATGAAGCCAAAGGAACAGATCAAGAACATTCTGGCCACTGATTGTGGTTCTACCACCACCAAAGCCATTTTGATTCAGTATGATCCGGAAGCGGGGAGATATCGTTTAATTGTCAGGGGAGAAGCGCCCACTACGGTGGAAGCTCCATTTGAAGATGTTACCATTGGAGTTTTAAATTCAGTGAAAGAAGTGGAGGAATTAACTCATCGGGAAATTCTTCAGCAGGACAAGATTATCAAGGAATCCAGTGAAAACCGGGGGGTGGACATCTATATTTCCACTTCTTCCGCAGGGGGAGGATTGCAGATGATGGTGGCGGGTGTGGTGATGAATATGACTGCCGAATCCGCGGAAAGGGCTGCCTTGGGAGCCGGTTCCATAGTAATGGACGCCATTGCCACCAATGACAAGAGAATGCCCCATGAACGGATTGAGCGGATCAGGAATTTACGCCCGGATATGATCTTACTGTCCGGAGGTATTGACGGAGGAACGATCAAACATGTCACTGAATTAGCGGAAATCATCGCTGCCGCTGATCCCAAACCCCGGTTCGGCTCCACCTATAAATTACCGGTAATTTATGCGGGGAATAAAGATGCCCGTGAACCGGTGAAGGAAAGATTGGAAGGCAAAACTGATTTATTCATTGTGGATAACCTTCGACCGGTATTGGAAAGAGAAAACCTCCAGCCAGCCCGGGACAAAATCCACGATTTGTTCATGGAACATGTAATGGCTCAAGCCCCCGGATATAAGAAACTGATGTCCTGGGCGGATGTGGATATCATGCCCACTCCGGGAGCAGTAGGACTGCTTATTGAGACCGTGGCTAAGCAGGAGGATATTGAAGTAGTGGGAGTGGACATCGGGGGAGCCACCACTGATGTGTTCAGTGTGTTTAAAGACCGCACTGAGGAAGAGGAAAAACCGGTATTCAACCGTACCGTATCCGCTAATCTGGGAATGTCCTATTCTATTTCCAATGTGATGGCGGAAGCAGGGCTGGATAATATATTACGGTGGGTTCCCTTTACCATGGAGGAAAAAGATTTGCGCAACCGCATCCGCAATAAGATGATCAGACCTACCACCATTCCCCAGTCTCTTCAGGAGTTGAAGGTAGAACAGGCTATTGCCAGGGAAGCCCTCCGCCTGGCATTTGTCCAGCATAAACAGATGGCGGTGGGACTTAAAGGCATCCAGCAGGAGAGGACTATTGCCGATGCTTTTGAACAGGTGTCCACCGGTGAAACTCTAGTTAACCTGATGAATTTAAATATGCTCATCGGATCGGGAGGGGTGTTGTCCCATGCTCCTCGACGGGCTCAGGCGGCGTTGATGATGATTGACGCTTTTCTGCCCCAGGGGATTACCATGCTGGCGGTGGATTCAATTTTCATGATGCCCCATTTAGGGGTTCTGTCCAAAGTGCATCCCCAGGCAGCTACTGAGGTTTTTGACAATGACTGTCTGATCAGATTAGGTCACTGTATCGCTCCGGTGGAGAAGAAGAGAAGAAAAGGAGGAGAACATTGTTTCACTCTGAAAATTGAAAACAGAGACGAATTAAAAATTGCCTGGGGCGAATTGAAATTAATTCCCCTGGGAGAAGGAGAAAAGGTCAAAGCAACTATAATCCCCGAACGTCATTACGATGTAGGAGATGGATACGGAAAATCCATAACTATCACCTTGGAAGGAGGAGTGGTAGGATTAGTGGTGGATGCCCGGGGAAGAAATCCTTTTTCTCTGCCCTCTAAACTGGAGGAAAGAATTAACAAGTTAGAACAGTGGAATAAAGCTTTAAATATTTACCCGGAGAAAGAATAATGGCACATGCATATACCCCTGGATTAAAAGTAACTGCCCGGACCGTACTCAGAAAAGAACGGAGATTGCCCTTGAAGGGAAAAGTGATGGTCAGCGAAATTGGAACTAAGGTCAAGGCAGAGCAAATTGTTGCCCGGACTGAACTTCCGGGAAATGTACTTCCTCTTAATTTAGCAGGTAAACTTGGCTGTGATGCCAGAGATGTAAAAGGAAATCTCAAAGTAAAAATTGGCGATAAAATTGCCAAACATCAGCTGATTGCGGAAACTAAAGGTTTATTGGGATTGTTTAAATCCTCAGTCCGCTCTCCCCTTGACGGAAGTTTAGAAAGTGTTTCCGATATCACCGGACAGGCTATCCTCAGGGAGCCGCCTCAGCCGGTGGAAACTGATGCTTACATTGAAGGGAAGGTAGTGGAAATCATCCCCGATGAAGGAGTGATCATTGAAACTGTGTGCACCTTCATTCAGGGTATTTTCGGAATCGGGGGGGAAATCAGAGGGGAGATCTATCCGGTAGTGGAGCAACCTGATCAGGAATTGACCGTGGAATTACTCAATGAAGACTGCCGGGATAAAATTGTTATCGGCGGTTCATTCTGTACTGCTCCGGTTTTGGAAAAAGCAGTCCAGGTAGGCGCCCGGGCGGTAGTGGTGGGAGGAATTGACGATGAAGATCTGAAAAATTTCCTGGGATACGATGTTGGGGTAGCTATTACCGGGAATGAACAGATGGGGATAACTCTGGTGGTCACCGAAGGTTTTGGCAAAATTCCCATGGCTAATAAGACCTTCCGCCTGCTCCAGGAGAAGAAAGGTTATTATGCTTCAGTCAATGGAGCCACTCAGATCAGAGCGGGGGTGATGAGACCGGAAGTGATAATTACCCTGGAGGAAGATCAAAGTATGAAAACCACCGGTTCCGCCGAAAGCGGAATGATGGAAGTAGGCACTCCGGTCAGAATAATCCGGGAGCCTTATTTTGGGGAATTGGGAAAAGTAGCCGAACTCCCCCCCCATCCCATGAAAATTGAAACCGAAGCCAAGACCAGGGTGGTTAAGGTGAAATTAGATGATGGAAAAGAAGTATTATTGCCTCGGGCAAATGTTGAATTAATTGAGGAGTAGCCAATGAAGTTTTTAACTCTTTTTGGAATTTTATTTCTGATAATCCAGGGAGGATCACTTTACTCTGAAATAGTGGTAGAAGATGTCCCCAATGATGCCGGAGAAGCGTTGATGATTACCTGGGATCTCCCTGATGATGTCGGTAATATTTCGATGTATAGAATATACCGGCTTGACCCTGGAGCAGAAGATTACATTCTGGTGGGGAAAGTTGAAAATCCCAATGTCAATGTCTTTGTTGACCATGATCCCCGCTATCCCCTCCATGCCGGAACAGAATTTGTCTATAAAATAGTGCCGGTAGATTTTAGCCAGAATGAAGTGGAATCTTTGGGAACTTCCCTGGCAGTTTCCCCGGTAGCCCAGTTGTTTAATTTCAACAAAGTAAATTCCTTAATTGCTACTCTATTTGTATTTGCTGCCTTAATTTTCTTTTTGAATTATGCTAAAACCGGCAAGGGATTATTTATCCGAAAAATTGCAGGTTTAGATGCTTTGGATGAGGCGGTGGGAAGAGCTACGGAAATGGGTAAACCGGTTCTCTACGTTCCCGGTTTATCTACTATGTCCGATGTGGCTACTATTGCTTCTATAAACATTTTGGGTCCGGTGGCTAAAAAAGTAGCTGAATATGAAACCAAAATATTAGTTCCCAATCGGGATCCAATTGTCTACACCATAGTGCATGAGGTTGTAAAGGAATCTTACCTGGAAGCAGGACGACCGGATGCCTTTGACACCGATCAGGTATTCTTTGTCTCTCAGCAGCAATTTGCCTTTGTAGCAGCGGTAAACGGTTTAATGATGAGGGAAAAACCAGCTACTAACTTGTTTTTGGGAATGTTCTGGGCGGAATCACTGCTGATGGCGGAAACCGGTAACATCACCGGAGCAATTCAGATAGCGGGGACTGATTCGGTAACCCAGCTTCCCTTCTTCATCACTGCCTGTGACTACACTTTAATCGGAGAAGAACTGTATGCAGCTAGCGCTTATCTTTCCCGTGATCCCATTCTGGTAGGCAGTGTTAAAGCTCAGGATTTGGAAAAAGCTATAATTTTATTTTTAATGATAGCTTGTTCAATAATTTCACTTATTGCAGTTTTAGCATTTAATACATATGCATTTAATCAAGTGATCAGTGCAATATTTAGTTTTTAGATATAGTTATGATAAAAGGAGATTGGCATGTTATTTAAACGAACTCTGCCGCTTTTAGTGGTATTTGTCTTAGGTATTGCCATGATGATCCAGTACTTCATTCCTCATCCAATATCTCAATCCTTTAAGGAAGGTGCTGATAACTGGATAAGAATTATTGGAGCTTTTGCCATTGTGCTGGGATTAGCTAGTTTTTTCCATGTCCATACCCGGAAGATAATGAGAAAAAACAAGGACAGTATTTTCTCAGTTGTGGCTATAGTCAGTTTAATTGGTATGGCATTAATAGGTATTCTGGGCAAAGATGGTTTGGACAATTGGCTGTTTTCCAATCTATATAGTTATATAATCGTTCCTTTAGATGCCACCATGTTTTCATTACTTTCTTTCTACATCGCCTCGGCAGCCTTTAAGGCGTTTAAAGCCAGAAATGCCATGGCTTTTGCCTTGCTAGTCACTGCAATCATTGTTATGTTGGGGAGAGTTTCCTTTGGCAGTTTCTTAAATGGTTTGGTGGAGTGGATTATGGTTTATCCCAACACTGCAGCCCAGAGAGGAATCTTAATCGGTATCGGTTTAGGGATTATCGCCACTTCACTTAAGATTATTCTGGGTATAGAAAGATCTTATCTGGGGGGTGAATGATGAAATTTTGGTTATTCTTGGAACGATTGGACCGCCGTTGGATTTATCTGGCTATTGGTCTTTCTGTAATTATTCCTTTGATCTTCCCCTTTAATTCACCAACCACTATAACACCACCTACTGTAAACCTATGGAATTATATTGATAGTTTAGCGGAAACAGGAAAACCGCTGATGGTTATCACCGATTACGCTCCTTCCACTTCACCGGAGTTAGATCCCATGTCTAGAGCTGTAATTCGTCACGCTTTAGAAAAAGATATTCCCATAATTATATATGGAGGATTATATCCTCAAGGTTTTGGCATGTCTCAACGGGTAGAACAGTATGTTATTGATGAAATGAATCATAAGAAAGTTAACGGAGATACTATTATATATGGTGAAGATTGGGTTCTACTACCTTTTATTCCTGGTGCAACTGCTGTTATAATGGGTATGGGGGATGATTTTCATCGGACTAGTCCTGAAGACGCCAGAGGAAATTCATTGAGTGATCTGGAAGTAACTAAAGACGTCCGAAGGTTGGGAGATATTGGCTTAATTGTAGATATTTCTGGAAGCTCATTGCCTAGACTGTGGTTACAATATGCAACCACCCGGTACGGAGTCCCAGTTGGAGTGGGAACTACTGCAGTCAGCGCTGCGGAATACTACGCCTTTCTGCAGACTGGGCAATTTGTGGGGATGATGGGGGGGATGAAGGGAGCAGCGGAGTACGAACAGCTAAATGAAGATCTTATTGAAGTAAAAGTCAGGAGAGTAGCTTCAATTGCTATGGACGCCCAGAACGCAGTTCATATTTTTATAATTATAATTGTTATTCTGGGTAACATTTCCTTCTTCGTAATGAAAAAGAACAAGGCGCGGAGGTTCTGATGAGTATTAGTACAAATCTCTGGGTATGGTTAGCCGCTTTCCTTACCCTTACCATTTATTCCTTTCTGTATAAAGATAATATAATGTACAAATTTGCCGAACATCTTTTTGTGGGAGCTTCGGTGGGCTGGTCCATTGCCATTATTTGGCATCTCACCGTATTTCAATACATAATTGATCCAATTAAAGAGGCAGTATTGAACAAAGATGTTTTAGGATTTATTCTGGTGCTTGTTCCCACCATAATTGGTTTGATGTACTTTTCCCGGTTCAGCCGGAGTAAAGGCTGGATTGCCCGATGGCCTATTGCGGTAACCATGGGCTATTACACCGGTATATCCATCACTCCCAGTATTGAAACCAATATATTCAAACAGGTGGAAGGAACTATCCTCACTAGTTTCAATCCGGGCAGCCTGGGTTCCTGGTGGGCGTTGCTTCTTCTGGTGGGAGTGGTGACCACTTTGTTCTATTTCTTCTTTTCGGTAAAACATGCCGGATTTGTGGGAAGAACTGCCAAAGTGGGAATCTGGTTTGTGATGATTGCTTTTGGCGCTTCCTTCGGCTACACGGTTATGGCTCGGGTATCCCTGCTCATTGGAAGAATTCAATTTTTGCTGCACGACTGGCTGGGTATAATAAAGTGATCATTTAATATGCTTGAAAATTTTGATATTTTCCTTAAGCGGTTAACCTTCTGGTTAACCGCTATTACTTTTTGCCAGGAGAAATTATGGTAAAAATTATTTTGATTCTTATATCATTAGCTGTATTTATATCCTCAATATTTGCAGATCAAAGTGATATTATTGAAGTTAGAGATGTTCCCAATGATGACGGCAGCGCACTTTTGATCAACTGGGAAAAGCCGGATTATGATGTCTATGGTTATCAGATTTACAGATTAGATCAAGGAACCAATGAATACATCCAGGTGGGTGAAATAACCAATGCTGATCAAACTGAATTTATTGACTACGATCCCCGTTACCCCTTAATCCCCGGGGTTCAAGTTCAGTATAAAATAATCTCATTAGACCACTTGGGAAATGAGTTAGAGGTTGTCGGTACATCTGAATTGTTTTCCACCCAGGCTTCATTGTTCAATTTTTATAAGGTAAATTCCTTTATTGCCACTGCATTTATCTTTGTAGCATTGATTTTGTTTTTAAATCTTGCCAGAAAGGGAAAAGGACTGTTTATCCGTAAAATTGCCGGTTTGGATGCTCTGGATGAAGCGGTGGGAAGAGCGACCGAGATGGGCAAGCCGGTACTCTATGTCCCCGGTCTTTCCACCATGGACGATGTTGCCACTATTGCTGCTATCAACATATTAGGTCCGGTAGCTAAGAAAGTTGCCGAATATGAGACCAAGATAATTGTTCCCAACACCAATCCCATTGTCTACACCATAACCCATGAAGTGGTTAAAGAATCCTATCTGGAAGCAGGACGACCGGATGCTTTTGACACCGACCAGGTTTATTTTATCACCGATGTTCAATTTGCCTTTGTGGCTGCAGTAAACGGGGTGATGATGAGGGAAAAACCGGCAACTAATTTATTTCTGGGGATGTTCTGGGCGGAATCTCTTTTATTGGCGGAAACTGGTAATATCACCGGAGCAATTCAAATCGCGGGAACGGATGCGGTTACTCAGCTTCCTTTCTTTATCACCGCTTGTGACTACACCTTAATTGGAGAAGAGTTGTACGCCGCCAGCGCTTATCTTTCCCGGGATCCCATCCTGGTGGGCACTTTAAAAGCACAGGATTTGGAAAAAGCAGTTATTTTATTTTTACTGCTTGGAATTTCCCTGTTTTCTCTGATTAACTTCTATTTTATTCATTCCAGTGCGATAAACCGAATTTTAGCATCAATCCTGATGGTAAATTCATAAGATTATTTGGGCTGAGAAACAGGACTTTTATTATCATTCTCAGCCTAAGTATTTTTTATTTTATTCCCACAATAGTAGTATTTATTTATAAATAGATGTTATATTATAGATGATAATATAATATATTTTTATGCAAAATATTCATCTAAATACAAACAGGATATTTAGATCAATTTTTGTTTTTATAAAATTCAAAGATTTAACCGATACTGCTGTTATCAATTTTCAGTCAGGTTATCTTTCAAATTTTAGCACTTATTTGAAGTTTTTTTATATAGCAGTACTAATTGTTCTGCCTTGCACCATTGTTGCATCATCTCCCCTTCCCCCCCGGGAAGTGATAGCCCGGGATTTTCCCGATGACCGGGGAGGTAAAATTTTAATAACCTGGGAAAGAAGTATTACCGATTCGGTGATAAGTGAAAACAATGTATGGGGCTACAAAGTTTACCGGTTCAATGTTGAATCCGGGGACACCTTGTTTTTAGGTTTTGTGGACCGATGGCAGGAATTGACCTTTGTGGATAACTCTGCTGCAGACGGAACCATTTATCAGTATTTAGTTCAAACCAAGTCATCTGCGGGCAGCTCCTCTTTATACCCTTCAAATCTGATAAGTTCAAAGGCGGGATGGTTTTACTGGGGCAGGATCCAGGTGTTGATTTTCCTTATTCTGGTTTCAGCAGTGTTCTGGTGGTTTAGAAAAGAATCCGGTGATAATAAGTACAAACATTATTACCGTAGAATTGACTGGTCTGTGGAAAAAGGAAAATCAGTCATGGTAATTTTAAATTTTCATGATTTTATAAAAAAAAATGATCTTTCCCGTACCATTGAAGATTTGTCTGAAATAGCGGAAAGAGTAATACGGGCGGATGGTAATATAAAAGTACTTACTTCCGGGGAGATGATGAATCCGGTTTCCGAAGCAGTACGCAAAGCCTTTATGAAAATGGGAAAACTTGACCTGTTCAGGCCGTTTGCCTTGAGGAGAGTATGGTCTTGGGGACCGGCTTTTTCCGAAGAAGCCTGCCGGTTAGTACACCGTTGGAAGCCGGGAGTAATTGTGGTGATGGGAGATCCGGGAAGATGGGTGTTCCCTGCGGTAAATGCGGGAATTGATGAAAATGCTGAGATAATTGGGTGGAATTTGAACCGGGAATTGTTGTCTGCGGGTATGATAAATGATTTAAATGAAGTGGAAATTGAGGGATTTTTTTCAAAAATCTTAAATCCTTCCCCAAAACTTAAATTCATGATTTACATCATACTAACCTTGACTATGATCAGTATGCTCTATGTTTCCCTTTATTGGCTGTTACAGGGAAATCAGGCGATAATGTTGATTGAACAGTTCAGAGAAATTCTTACCGGATTGTTGGTGGGGCGATGAGATTTATTTCCACTATTGCCATGATCATAATGATTATTGTTTTTTTTATCGTCCCCGAAACCTGGGGAGAGAGGGCAGAACAGGAATTGCTATATGGCTTCAGAATTTTAGCGGGGTTTGTAATTTTAGGGGGCTGCTTAAGAGTAATTTTAATTCAATTCAGCAGAAGGAAAGCAGGGGGCAATCAGAAGCTATTGGCTACAGGGATATTGATTTCAGTGGCAGTATTGGTGGCGCTTATGTTCAGTTTATCTTTGTTTAGAATAAATTTTGCTTATGTCGTTGTGGAAAACCTGGCTATTCCCCTGTGGACCTCATTTACCGCCATAGCCGGATTAAGTTTCACCATTGCCATTATCAGATCAATAAGGATAAAAAAATGGGAAACTGTTTTCATGTCCGCAGTGGTGTTATTTTACCTGCTCAGCATGACCCTGCCTGTTTTTATAACTCAACTTCATCCGGTTAACCGGTCAACTTTGTCCGTTTTGAATATCTCCAGGGTACTGTTTAGATATATATTTGCAGGAACGTTAAAAGGATTTTTATTTGCTTTTTTTCTACTAATTTTAATTGATAAATTGAGAATTTTGTTTTTGCGGGAAAAGAGAAAAGATGAATTTATGGCCTGACCGTCAATGGAGAATTGCCTGGGTATTAATGATGATGACTGTTTTAGGATATCTTATAGGAAAACCACTGCCTCAGTCCTACCAGCCTCTGGGCAAGGAGATTCCTACGGTTTATGCCCACCAGGGGGAGGAAGTAATCATGGTGTTGGATTTTTCTCTGGAAACTTGGGATGAGATGTCCCCGGTGATGTTCAGTTTTCTGGAAAATTTTATCAGTAGAAGACACCAAATATATTTACTGAGTACAAACCTGGATCTTTGTATATGGCTGGAGAAAGTAGTATCAGATTTAAACAGGCAATCTTTAACTGAAGAACAGCATGAACAAGTTTTTTTTTCAGGATTTTTACCGGGAATTCCCGGAAGCATAATTGAAATTATGAGAGATCCCTCCCTGATCACTGAAAATTTAAACATAAATAATCCTGAACAAAAATTGTGGATTGTCTTTTCAGATCGTTCCTGGTTTCACCAGTGGATCTTTTACGGATGGGCTAGATATCACAGCCGGATCATATTAGTATTGCCTAATAAATGGTATCCGGAGGGATATATCTACGAAAAATCAGGACAGGTTGATGAATTATATCAAAGTTATATTCAAATTGAAGATAAACGTCTGAACAGAAGAAAATCAGCAGTGGTTTGGTTTGTATGGGGGGTGATATTGATCAGCTTAATAAGGCTGATGAGAATACCTGTTCACAGATTTAAACTCAGACAATTTAAACAAACTCATAAAAAATTCAGATGATCAGTTACTTAATACAATTTAGCTTAATTATGGTGGTGTTCAGTTTTTTCTGGAAAGAGGGATTTTTATACCGGGGAGCAGAAGCTTTATTAATTGCAGTAGTGATTTCCCTGCTGATTTACTCCAGTTATTTTTATTTTCTACTGCCCCAAATCAACATAGCAAGTTCCAGCCCCTTTCGGTTTATATGGTTTGGTTTAGGTCTGATGATTTTAGTTGGAGAAATGCCCAGGTTCAATAAAATTTCATATTTTCCTATGCATATTTTTGTTGGTTTGGGTTCAGGTATATTAATTATTGGAATTATACAGGGCTTTATGTTGCCTCAGCTTGGTAGCACTTTATTCTGGAATGTTCAGGGTAAACAGTTGATCTTGGTGTTTATTTCCCTTTTGTCCACTTTTATAATTTTGTTTTTTATTGTACATCACCGCAT
>LKUE01000294.1 GCA_001412365.1 Desulfuromonas sp. SDB
AAAATTGTTGAGTTTGATTTTTTACAAGTTTACAATAATGATTCTTAATTAAGAAGTTAAAATGCTAAACAAATTCAGAGAATAATAAATTATGAAAAACAATGACAAGGCAAATTTTTCAATAAAATTTTCTGCTGTTTTTCAGATAATTATCGGAGCAATATTTTGTTTTTCACCGGTAACTTTGATCATTGGTATCCTCTTGATAATTGCAGGGGCAATACTGTTAAATTTTAACAGTGAAACAAACAGCTCTTCCTCCGCTGAAATTCCTGGTGGTCTAGTCAATTATTTCAGACTGCAGTCCATAATATTTCTGCTGATAATTGCAATTTTTTTAATCCTGCTGTTGATTACCTTGTTTTCATCCACTGCTTTACTGGGAATGTTTTCAGGATTAACCCGAAATTTATCTTATCCTACCTATAATTTCTGGCAGTATTAATGCGCATTGTTATCCTCCGATACGGTCAGCTTGGTGATCTTGTTTTACTGTCCTCAGTGTTTGAATCATTGTATAAATTTCATGAACTGATTCTTTCCACCTCTTTTAATTTTCAGTCACTTTATCAACATGATCCCCGCTTAAATAAAATTTTAGTTTTACAGAATTCCAGGCCGTCCGATCTGATCAGACACAGCAGATTAATCCGCAAATTGCATCCTGACCTGGTTATTGATTATCAGAACAAGATAAAATCCAGAATAATTGCCAAATTGTCTAAAACCCCTTATTCAGTTTATGATTCTCTTAGAAAGTCCCGGATAAAACTTATAAAAAATCCCCGGAAATCTTTGAGTTTGCCCCTGGCTTGGAAGAGATACCTCAACCTTTTAACCCGGCTGGAGGTTAAACACATCCCTCATTGCCCCCCTAAATTATATCTTGATAGATGTTATGATCCTCTACTCAGTAATATTACCGGAGATAACTGGATTGGATTTCACTGTCAATCTCAACATCGGGGCAAACAGCTAAATGAAAATACAGTTAATGAGGTGATTGGAGAACTTAAAAAAAGAGAGTACAGAATTTTCAGCATCGGCAGTGAACCTGAACAGAATTTATGTGTGGATTTAAATTTAGCCGGACAAACCAATTTTACTCTTTTAAAACAGCTGCTGGCTAAGGCAATTTGTCTAGTAACCAGTGATTCAGGGCCTCTTCATGTGGCAGAAGCGGTTAATACTCCGGTGGTAGCCATATTTGGTTCCACTTCACCGGATTTTGGGTTTCGTCCCTGGTTGCCGAAGTCCCGGACAATCTATTTAAATTTAACCTGCAGCCCCTGTTCTCTGCACGGTCAGGATAAATGCAGCAAAAATTTTAGCTGCATAAATTCTATTAACAGCGAAATGATATTAAAGGAGATATTATTCATTGCAGAAAATCGGGCTATATCTACCTAACCATCTGGGAGATGCTGTAGTTGCCTCAAGTCTTATCTCCTGGTGTGCCAAATCTAAACTGAAACCTGCCCTAATTGCAAAACAATATCTAAAACCTCTTTTTCATAAAGATCCCCGGATATCAACATTTATTCCAGTTAACCAGAATTATACGGGAATAGTCAAAACAATCCGCGATTTAAATAAGCTTAATTTAACAGTTTGCCTGGTAATGCCCAAATCTTTTTTTTCAGCATGGCTGGTATGGAAAGCCAAAGTCAGAAGGAGAGCAGGTTATAGTCTTGATTATCGTAAATATTTTCTAAATGATATTATCCCTATGTATGAATATCACCATCAGCCCTTAAGACAATTTTATTTCAATTTAGCTTACCCCTACCTTCCCGGCTCTCCCCCCCCCTATCCTGACTTATTCATCCCCCCTGCAGACATTAACTCTTTTTCCCTGAATTCAGATAGCGTTGAACAATCCGCAGACCGAATTGGGATTGATCCCGGAGCTGCTTATGGAAAGTCTAAATCCTGGCCTGATCAAAGATGGATTGATTTGATCAAAAATCTGGAAAAAAAATATAAAGTTGTGCTGGTGGGAATTAGGGATTTAAGTGAATGGGAAAAAAATTTCAGTTCAGTTATAAATTTATCCGGTAAAACCAGTTTAAATGAATTACCCTATTTGTTGAGGAATCTTAAATTGTTCATCTCCGGAGACACCGGAAGTATGCACTTAGCAGCGGCATTAAAGGTGGATACAATTTCCCTGTTCGGATCCAGTTCACCGGTTTGGACATCTCCCTGGGGAAAGGGAAGACATATAATCATTTATAAAAATCTATCCTGCAGTCCCTGTTTTAAAAAAACTTGCCCTAAGGGGGACATGAAATGTATGAATAGTATAACTATTGAGGAGGTAATTTCAAAAGTTGACCAATTGCTCCAATCCAAAATTTAAACCAGCGGTATTTTTTGACCGGGATGGAACCATTATTGAATTAATCCCCTATCTTCATCATCCTGAACAGGTTAAATTAATTCCAGGAGCCCGGGAAGCAATCCTCCGTTTAAATAAAGCTGGTTACCTGGTGATCATAACCACCAACCAATCAGGGATTGGAAGAGGATTTTACACTGAACATGATTTAAATCAGGTCAATTTAGCTATGACTGATCAGTTGAAACCTGCTCATCTTGACGCTATTTATCATGCCCCTTCAGCTCCTGAACATAAATCAATATTCCGCAAGCCGGGGACAGGAATGATCAAAGCTGCACAGATATATTTTAAAATAAATATGAAAAAATCATGGGTGGTGGGAGATAATATCAGTGATCTGCACTTTGCTAAAAATGCCGGTTTACCATTTATACTGGTAGCCACTGGTTATGGCAATAAGTACAAGCATCTGGCAGAGCGGTGTTCCAAAAGCATTTTACCCGCGGTGAGTTTAATATTAAATCATGATTGAAATAATTAACAACATAATAAACCGTTTTCATTTTTCAATTGGTTTGGTACTGCTGATAATTTCAATAATTAACTGTTTATGGGGAGTTTATTTATTTAAACATGTGCTTTCCTGGCTGGGGTTTTTAGTGGGGTTTGGGTTTGGTTCACTTTGCGGCATCACCCTGTCCAGTAATTTCTGGATAATACTTATATTTGCCGTAATTGGAGCATTACTTTTTTCCATGACTTTATATATTTACAGATCAATTGGCTTATTTCTGCTTTCCGCTCTGATCAGCTGGTTTATCCTTTACTCCTGGTTAAATCTGCCCTGGTGGGCAGGCATAGTGATTTCCCTGGTGATAGGAATTATCTCTATGCTGTTCAGGGTTATCAGTTTAACTGTTTGCATTTCCATCCTCAGCGGAACAGGATGCCTGTTCAGCTTGAGATTACTATTTTATCCAACCAGGGTAAACATCTGGATAATATTGGCATCCCTTTTTCTTGCTCTGCTCTGTTTAGGATGGCAGTTGTTTTTCATTTTAAAAATACATACAAAAGCCAAACCTCTTCCGCAAAAAACATCTCCCCCCCCTGATCCTTCAACTCCTCCCTCCGAATCCCCCTGACCGTTTATATCAAAAAGTACAAACCTAGACATGAATACAGCCAGAGCAGTTAATCAGGTATTTTTTTAAG
>LKUE01000295.1 GCA_001412365.1 Desulfuromonas sp. SDB
TTAAAAAATCCGGTGCTCGACCATTGAAAAGTTCTTGCAATTGCTGCATCTCAATGCTAGCATTCAAAACGCTAAATATTAAAAATATGAAAATAATTTGCATAATAAGCTTTTTCATCAATTCTCCTTGATATGAATATTTACAATTTGAAAGTTTTATTATAAGTTATCTTGTTAATCAATCAAAGTAAATTTTATTTAGAAAATATGGGTTGGTTTAATTTTTCAATACTTAATTAATAATAAAAGATATAGTTCATATGTTAATATTATTTTCACATAATAAGCAACGCTTGAAGGCAAGTGAAGAAATAAAGCAATTTACACACAATTGCTCTCTGTGGAAAACTTTGTGGAAAAATTATTATAAAAATGGAAATGTTTTTGTAAAGCTCTTAATAATATAATTTGCAAGAAAGTTGATTTTGTTTAAAACTAAATAAGAAATAAAAAAAAGTGGAACACAACAATATTTGGGAAATATTGCTAAAAGAACTTTACCAGGAAACCCCTCCTGAAAAGCATGAATCACTGGATCTGTGGTTTGGAAAGGCAAAACCAATTGATTACCAAGAGCAGCAATTAACCGTAGAGGTACCAAATTCATATATACGGGATTGGATTGATCAGAACTACAAGAACATTCTGGACGGCATATTATTTAAAATAATGAATGAAAAGATAGATGTATTATTTATCTCTGATGAAGTCACAAATTTTCCAAAAACCAATATTAAAGTTGAAGTTCAGGAAGAAATTGTAAAAGTAAATTTAAACATTGATAACCGTTATACATTTGATAATTTTGTTATTGGAAAAAACAATCAGTTCTGTCATGCGGTAGCCTATGCAGTTTCAAACAGCCCGGGAACCGTGTACAATCCCTTGTTTTTATACGGGGGAGTGGGATTGGGAAAGACCCATATTTTAAACGCAATTGGAAATTATGTTATCTCTCATAAGAGAAATATAAAAGTGATGATTACCCCTGCAGAAATGTTCGCCAATGATTTAATTGATTCAATTAAAAAAGGCAAACAAAATTTATTCAGAGAAAAATATCGAAATTTAAATGTCCTCTTAATTGACGACATTCAATCCTTAGTGAGATGGGATAGTGCTCAGGATGAATTTTTTTACACTTTTAATTCTCTTTACAGTTCTCAAAACCAAATTGTAATGACCTCCGACCGCCCCCCCAAGGAAATTCCCAAACTTCACGAAAGACTGGTTTCAAGATTTCAACAAGGAATGATGGCGCAAATTACTGCTCCTGATTTAGAAACCCGAATGGCAATATTAAAAAATTTTGCAGACCGGCAGAATATTCACGATGTTCAGGAAGAAGTAGTTTACTATATTGCCCAGAAGGTAAAAGACAATGTTAGAGTCCTGGAGGGAGCATTGATCAGACTTTCTGCTTTCAGTAATCTACTAGATAAACCCATTGACCTTAAAATGGCACATGAAATTATAAATGATATGATTGGTGACGATCAGGTGGAAATTAATATTGAGTATATACAAAGAAAAGTCGCCGATTACTATGATCTGTCTGAAAGTGCGATGAAGGGCAAAAGAAGAAAAAAATCAATTTCCTTATCCAGACATGTCGCCATGTACCTTGCCCGTGAACTAACTGATCTCCCTCTTAAAGAAATTGGCGGTTACTTCGGGGGGAAAGATCATTCCACCGTTATTCATGCAATAAAAAAAGTGGAAAAATTAATTTCCGAAGATCATAATTTTCACAATGAAATTGAAAAGCTTAAAAAAATTATTAAGAATAACTGATGTTTATAACATTGTGGAAAAGATGTTCAGTTGCTGTGTAAAAAAATTAAAAATTTTGTAAAAGTGGTTAAACAGAAATTAAATGTGGATAATCAAAAGTTATCCACATAATTTTTAACATTTTAAAATACCGTTTATATTGAAATTTAAGCAGTTTTTCCATAGAATTAACAGTACAACAGCAACAACATAATAATAAATAAATATTTACTGTTGAAGGGAGAATCAATGAAAATAAAAGCTTCTTCAAAAAAATTTCTGGAAAGTTTACAGCCAATCTTAGGTATTGTCCCTCAAAGGACACCCTACAATGTATTAAAAAATCATTTGAAAATTATAGTTAAAGAAAAGAAGTTTAAAGCCATTACCACAGATATTGACAATATTGGAATTACCGAATTCCCCATAGAAGTGGAAAAAGAAGGGGAAACAGTTATTCCAGTGAAGAAGCTTGTAGATTTCCTCAGAAAAATTCCTGAATCAGATGTGGATATAGAACTCAAAGGAAATAAGATAAATTTTAATTATCAACAGGGTAATTTTTCATTACCGGTTTTACCATCTGATGAATATCCAGAAATACCGGAAATGGTAACTAAATTTGAATTTGAAATTTCAGGAAATTTGTTACAGAGAATGGTTGACAAAACAGCTTTTGCCATAAATACAATTGGTTCATCAAGCGTGCTGACCAACGGAATACTTTGGAAGATAAAAGATAAAAAATCTGAAATGGTTGGTGCCAGCAATCATCGTCTCGCTTTATATCGGGCGGAAGTTGACAATGATGCTGATTTTGAAGTGGTTATTCCCCAGAAAATTCTCATTCATATTTCAAGTATTTTATCCGATGAAAAAGTAAAAATTAAAATTGGTGAAGACCGTATATCCTTTGAAATAAACAAAGGTGAATATACTTTCACCAGCAGATTGATTAATTTTGATTTTCCTGATTACTCTAAAATTGTATTTGATAAATCAAAGTTGAAATTTTCTGTAGATAGAAAACTTTTATCTGATGTTGTTTCCAGAATATCAATATTTTCCGACAACGTATCTTATAGAACTGTGTTGAATTTTGACAATAAAAATAATTTAGAGGTAACTTCTTCTTCCCAGGATAGCGGTGAAGCAAAAGAGATGATTCAGTTTAATCGAATTTCCAAAGGAAAAGAGGAGTACATTTTACCTATAAATTATCATTACCTTCAGGATGCCATGAAAGCTGTGGATACAGACAGTATTGTATTTTTGTTGAATGACGTGGATAGAGCAGTGGAAGTAGTTCCTGAGTCAACCGATTCTGGTGAAGAGTTGATTTATGTATTAATGCCTTTATTAACTTAAAACTTCAGTTAATATGGGTAAAAAGGTGAAAAAAATTAATAAATTCTGGTATTTT
>LKUE01000296.1 GCA_001412365.1 Desulfuromonas sp. SDB
GAAGAAAGAAGAAGGGGGTAGACATAAGCCCTTTGTCAAGGGATACCGTCCCCAGTATTATTTCCGGACCACTGATGTGACCGGAGAGATTGCCTCGCTGCCGGAAGGAGTGGAGGTAGTGATGCCGGGAGATAATGTAAACATGGAAGTGAGTTTGATTACCACTGTGGCTATGGAGAAAGGTTTACGGTTTGCCATCCGGGAGGGCGGAAGAACTGTAGGCGCTGGTGTGGTCACTGAAATTATTGAATAAGAGGAAATTATGCCCCGAGATATTATAGTATTGGCATGTTCTGACTGCAAAAGGAGAAACTACACTACCTGGAAAAATAAGCGAAAACACCCCAGCAGAGTAGAATACAAGAAATACTGCCGGTTTTGCAATAAACATACAATACACAAAGAAACCAAATAATAAATAGGCCTGTAGCTCTAATTGGCAGAGCATCGGACTCCAAATCCGAGGGTTGTAGGTTCGAATCCTACCAGGCCTGCCAGCATTTTAGGCTAAGGAAGGTTTGGATGAAGGTATTAGGATTTATAAGTAAGATACAAAAATTTTTAATTGAATCTAAGCAAGAACTGTTCAGAGTTTCTTGGCCCAAAAAAAATGAACTTTGGGATTCAACCTTAGTGGTAATTTTTGTATCCATAATTCTAGCAATTTTTATTGGAGTTTTTGACCGAATTTTTACATTTATCATCAGTTTAATTTTAGGTTGATATTATGGAGCAGGAACATCAGCATCAGGAAGATGAACATCAGCAGTCGGAACAGATAGTTTCTGATAAACCGCAGCAGGAAACGGAATCACCCTCTCCTCACGGTGAACAGGAAAACACCGAAGTAGAAGATCAGCAAGGCAACCAGGAAGCAAATGCTGATAAATCGTCTGATCCGGATAATGATGATCAGGAATTAACCGGAAAATTTACTCATTCTGATGAAACTACCAAATGGTATGCACTCCATATCTACTCAGGTTCGGAGAAAAAAGTTCAGAAGATGATCCAGGAGATGAAAAAGAGTTCAACCTGGGGTAAATTTGTAAACGAGATTTATGCTCCAATTAAAAGAAGTTCCAGAGTGGTGAGAAGCAGCAAGTCGGCAAAAAGAGTGCTTAAGCCCAAGAATTTGTATCCTGGTTATATATTCATAAAGATTGAGGAGAGCCAGGAAGCATTTAGGGCAATTTCAAATCTTCCCAATGTAATTGGATTTTTGGGAGGAGATAATCCTATACCTTTAACTCAACAGGAAGAAGAAAATCTAAAGTCGCTGATGGAAGAAGGAGATAAAATTGTAAAACTAACCACACCTTTTGTGGTCAGTGAGAGTGTGAAAATTATTAACGGTCCGTTTGCAGACTTCATCGGAACAGTTGAAAATGTAAATGAAGAAAAACAAAGATTAAGAGTAATTGTTACTATATTCGGTCGAGCCACACCAGTTGAAGTTGACTTCGTTGATGCTCAACCAGTGTAAAAAAGGGGATTAATATGGCTAAATCAAAAAAACAAATAAATTCAATTATCAAATTGCAGATACCTGCTGGTCAGGCTACTCCTGCCCCTCCCCTGGGACCTGCCCTGGGTCAAGCGGGAGTGAATATTCCTGAGTTTATAAAATCATTTAACGCGAAAACCGGTGGCGGGGAACCTCTGCCCATACCAACCATCATTACCATCTATAAGGACAGAAGTTTTTCATTTACGGTTAGAAAACCACCAGTTGCAGTTTTATTGAAGAAAAGTGCAAAAATCGCCAAAGGCTCCGGTGAGCCCAACAAAAATAAGGTTGCCACCATTAAGGTTGCTGATCTTGAAAAAATCGCCGAGACCAAAATGGAAGATATGACTGCAGGATCAAAACAAGCAGCAATAAGCATGATAAAAGGAACTGCCAGAAGCATGGGCATAGTTGTGGAAGAGGTTTAATATGAAAAAAAGCAGAAGATATCAGGATTTAACTAAAAAGCTGGAGAAACAGCAAAATTACAGCTTAAAAGAAGCTTTGGAAAAAATTACTCAGCTGGCTAATGCAAAATTTGATGAGACCATTGAAATTTCTATGAAACTGGGAATTGATCCCCGAAAATCCGATCAAATGGTCAGAGGTTCGGTAATTCTTCCTCACGGAACCGGTAAGGATGTCAAAGTACTGGTTTTTGTTCAGGATGATGACACTGCTGAACAGGCTAAGAAAGCCGGAGCTGATTATGTGGGGGGAGATGAATTAGTGGAGAAAATTTCTAAAGAAGGCTGGGTTGATTTCGACGCAGTAGTGTCTGTCCCTCAGATGATGAGTAAGGTGGGAAAACTTGGTAAAATTCTGGGGCCTAGAGGATTGATGCCAAATCCTAAACTGGGTACAGTAACTCCTGATGTTAAAGGAGTAGTGGAGGAAATTAAAAAAGGAAGGGTGGAGTTCAAGGCAGATAAAACTGCAAATCTGCATGTGCCGGTGGGCAAGGCATCGTTTAATAGTGAAAAAATTTACGATAATATAATTGAATTTTTCCGTGAAGTAATTAGAATAAGGCCTGCTTCAGTGAAAGGCGCTTATGTGAGATCAGTACATCTGAGTTCAACCATGAGTCCCGGAATTAAAATTGATGTAACTGATCTTCAGCAGGCTATCCAGTAAGACAGGAAAGATGGGAGTTTATATGGCTAAGCAGAAAAGTATAGAAACCGTTGAATTGCTCAAGGAGAAATTTACTTCTGCCAAAGCAGTTTATCTCAGTGATTTCAAAGGAATGACTGTAGAACAAATGACTGAATTCCGGAAAAAAATGAGAGAAGCTGGGATGGAATACAGAGTGATTAAGAATACCTTGGCTAAAATTGCCCTTAAAGAAACAGATAATGAAGATATCTCTGAATACTTTCAGGGACCGGTAGCAGTGGCATTCAGCTATGCTGATCCGGTAATCCCCGCCAAGGTGATCAAGGAAAGTTTTGATGATATCGGTCTTCCCATTATTAAGGGAGGTCTTCTTGAGGGTAAAAAAATTGATGCACAACAAGCTGAAAATATTGCCAAACTTCCTTCCAAGGAAGTACTACTTGGTCAGGTAGTGGGAACTATGTCTGCTCCTCTCACCGGATTCATGGGCATGGGTAAAAATCTGATCAGCAGTTTTATCAGGGCAGTATCAGCAATTCAGGAACAAAAACAATAATTTATTTTTGTTAATAATTAGGAGGTGACATATGTCAGAGGCCACACAAAAGGTCATAGATTTAGTGAAAAACTTGACCGTAATGGAATTAGCTGAGTTGGTCAAGGAAATGGAAGACGTGTTTGGTGTATCCGCTTCTGCACCAGTAATGCAGGTTGCCGGGCAAGCTGTAGCCGGTGGTGCAGAAGAAAAAGAAGAAAAAACTGAATTTGATGTTATGTTGAGTTCTTATGGAGACAAGAAAATTCAAGTGATCAAGGAAGTACGTTCACTTACCGGACTGGGGTTAAAAGAAGCTAAGGAATTAGTTGAATCAGCCCCTGCTAAAATTAAAGAAGGATTACCTAAAGCGGAAGCTGAAGAAATTCAGAAAAAATTGGAAGCAACTGGCGCCACTGTAGAACTTAAATAATTAAGGGGTGAATTATAGAAATTTAAACAGTGTTGCTTTTGACCGAATTCCATTATAGACAAGGCATTATATTTTGAGCATTCTCTCAAAATGTAATGCCTAAGAATCGTTATTATATCCACCATCCCATGGGAGGTTATAAATTGGCAAAAAATAAAAGAGTAAGCTATCAAAAATTGCATACTACTTTGCCAGTTCCAAATTTGCTGGAAATGCAGAAAAACTCCTTTAAGGCGTTCATTCAAGAAGGGGTTAGCATTAATAAAAGGAAAAGTGCCGGTTTGCAGATGATTTTTGAAAACACCTTCCCCATTGAAGATCCTCAGCAGAAATGCGAGTTAAGATTTATAAAATATGAATTGGGAAATTCCAAGTACACTCCGGAAGAAGCCATAGATAAAGGTACTACCTATGCCGCTCCTTTGAAATTACATCTTCAGCTGGTGATTAAAGATGAACAAACAGATAGTTTCAAAGAAATACGTGAACAGGAAGTGTTTTTATGTGATCTGCCTTTAATGACAGAAAAAGGAAATTTTGTAATTAATGGAATTGAACGGGCAATCGTCGCTCAACTGCACAGAAGCCCGGGGGTATTTTTCAGCTCGGAGTATCATCACGCTGGTAAACTATTGGTGGGAGCCCAGATTATTCCCCATAAAGGGTCATGGCTTAATTTGTCCTTGGATCATAATGATATATTAACTATAAGCCTGGACCGCCGAAGAAGGTTCCCTATTACCATTTGGCTTCAAGCTATAGGATTGGGAGATAAAGCGGAGATATTTGACCGGTTTTTTGGAACTCAGGAAGTAAAAGTTCCCCGTCCCGGCACTAAATCACTGGAAAACATGATAGGTAGAATTATCGGAGAAGATATTGCCGATCCGGTAACTGGAGAGATAGTGCTTATGGCAGGCAGTGAAGTTACAGTTAATGTTATTGAAATGCTGAACACTTTTGATAAAAAAACTTTAATCTTGGTTAACCACCACAGCCCCAGTGCCTTGGATGTAATCAGGAAAACTTTTGCAAAAGTTAAAAAGACATTAACTCAGAAAGAAGCTGCAGTTTACGTATATAAATTCCACCGGGGCACTGATCCGGTAACACCTGAATCTGCTATTGATTACATTGAAAATATTTTCTTCTCAGCTAAAAGGTATTTTATCAGCCCAGTGGGCAGAAAGATGATGAAGGATAAACTGGGAAAAACTCCTGATGAAGATGCACTGACTTTAGTTCCGGAAGATTTTATCTATATTATCAATTACCTGTTTGATTTTCTGGAAAGAAGGCAGGAAGCAGAAGTGGATGATATTGATCATCTGGGTAACCGTCAGATAAGAAGAGTGGGAGAGTTATTAAGTGACCATTTTAATACTGCTTTGATGAGGGTGGTCAAGGGAGTAAGAGATAAAATGCTCCAGGAATCGGATTACAGTAAATTATCTCCCCAGGTATTGATCAATTCACGTTTTGTAACCAGCACCTTGATGGCTTTTTTCTCATCCAGTCAGTTGTCTCAGTTTATGGAGCAAACTAATCCCTTAACTGAATTGACCCATAAGAGAAGGTTAAGTGCTTTAGGACCTGATGGGCTGACTCGAGACACTGCCGGTTTTGAGGTTAGAGACGTTCATCATTCTCATTATGGAAGGATTTGTCCTATTGAAACACCGGAAGGACCGAATATCGGGTTAATTACCTCTTTATCCATATATGCCCGGATAAATGATTACGGTTTTATTGAAACCCCTTACCGTAAAGTGGAAAAAGGAATGGTTACTGATAAAATTGAATATCTTTCACCTCATGAGGAGGATAAATATATAATTGCCCAGGCTAATGAACCGGTTAATGAGCATAACCACTTTACTAACCGGGAAATTTTAGCCAGGCATAAAGATGACTATCCCGTAGTGACCCCTTCTCAAATTGATTACATGGATGCCACTCCCATACAAATTCTCAGCGCCTCTGCTTCCCTTATCCCCTTCATGGAACATGATGAAGCTAACCGGGCATTGATGGGATCTAACATGCAGAGGCAGGCAGTGTCTCTGGTTAGAACAGAAGCCCCACTGGTGGGTACAGGTATGGAAGAAATCATCGCCAGGGATTCAGGTACGGTGGTTTTAGCGAAACGTTCAGGAGAAGTCCTTTACGTAGATGCTACTGAAATAAGGATAAAACCAAATAAAGCTACATCGGTGGTGTTCGGAGAAGAGGATATTGATGTTTACCAATTAAAGAAATTCAGCATGACCAATCAAAATACCTGTATAAATCAAATTCCCATTGTGCAGGTAGGAGATAAAATCAGGGAAAACCAGGTAATTGCCGACGGAGCAGCAACGGATAAAGGAGAGTTAGCGTTAGGGAAAAATATTCTGGTATCGTTTATGCCATGGCGCGGCTATAACTTTGAAGATGCCATCGTAGTCAGCGAGAGGCTGTTGAAAGAAGATGCGTTTACATCAATTCATATAAAGAGCTTCACCATTGAAGTTAGGGAAACAAAACTTGGACCGGAGGAATTAACCCGGGAAATACCCAATGTCAGTGAGGATTCCACTAAAAACTTGGATGATGAGGGCATCATTCGAATTGGAGCTGAAGTTCATCAAGATGATATTTTAGTGGGCAAGGTTACTCCCAAGGGAGAAACCGAGTTAACCCCCCAGGAGAAATTACTGAAGGCAATTTTCGGAGAGAAAGCAGCAGATGTCAGAGATACTTCGTTGAAAGTCCCCCCGGGGGTACAAGGGGTAGTTATTGATGTAAAAGTGCTCAGCAGAACTACTAACAGCAAATCTGAAAAAATGCAGGTTCAAAAGAAGATTAAAAAGGTGGAAGATAAATACCTGCAGGAAATAGCTAGAATTGAAAAAATCAGACAACAGAAAATACAGGATTTAATTAAGGACCAAATTCTTCAGGAAAAATTATTTGCCCGAACTGGTGAATTATTACTGGATAAAGGCAAGAAGTTTACCTCATCAGTTTTATCCAATATTGATTGGAATGAAGTAGTGTTGCCGGATAATCCGGTAGGAAATAATTCCGATTTACTGAAAGACATTATTACTGAATCATCTCAAATCATAACTGAAAACAACCGGTTAATGCAAAATGAGATTGAAGTTCTCAAACAGGGAGATGAACTGCCCCATGGATTGCTGAAAAGAGTTACTGTATTTGTCGCTCAGAAGAGAAAGCTGGCAGTTGGGGATAAGATGTCCGGAAGGCATGGAAACAAAGGAGTGGTTTCCATTATTGTCCCCGAAGAAGACATGCCTCATATGGAAGATGGAACTCCTATTGATATCTTGTTAAATCCCCTGGGAGTGCCTTCTAGAATGAATGTAGGACAGATATTGGAAACGCACCTGGGCTGGGCAGCTAAAAAATTGAATCTGAAGTACACTACTCCTGTTTTTGACGGCGCTTCCTGGAAAAATATTGAACAGGAATTGGAAAAAGCAGGATTGGATAGAACCGGAAAAGCTCAATTATCCGATGGAAGAACCGGACAAAAAATTGACGGAAAAAGTACGGTTGGATACAACTACATGCTCAAACTGGTTCACATGGTTGACGATAAAATCCATGCCCGTAGTATCGGACCTTATTCTATGATAACTCAACAACCTCTCGGAGGAAAAGCACATTTCGGCGGTCAACGGTTTGGTGAAATGGAAGTGTGGGCGCTGGAAGCATACGGGGCTGCTTATACCCTGCAGGAAATGCTTACGGTTAAGTCAGATGATGTCAGCGGAAGAAAGAAGATGTATGAAACTATAATCAAAGGGGAAAGCCCCCCTGAACCCGGCTTGCCTGCTTCCTTTAATGTACTGGTTAAAGAACTTAATGGATTGTGCTTAAATGTTGAAATTGAAAAGGATACCTCTAAATTATTATTTAAGGATAATAAGAAATCTCGGAGGGAGGAATCTTGAGATATAACTATATTCCCAGAGGAAAGAAAATAAGTTCTCAGGAACAAGATATTGAGTCAATTCGACTCACCATCGCCTCACCGGCAGTAATCAGGGAATGGTCATATGGTGAAGTGGTCAATCCGGAGACCATTAACTATCGGACCCAGAAGCCTGAACCGGGAGGTCTGTTCTGTGAGAAAATTTTCGGACCAGTGAAAGATTACGAATGTAACTGCGGACGCTACAAACATATTCGTTATCGAGGAGTGGTCTGTGAACGATGCGGAGTGGAAGTTACCACTTCCAAGGTAAGAAGAAACCGGATGGGACATATTGAATTAGCAGTTCCGGTTGCCCACATCTGGTTTTACAAGGTAACTCCCAGCAGAATATCGCTATTGCTGGGACTTACTCAGGACACCTTACAGAGAATTCTTTATTATGAAGGATATTTGATTCTGGATCTGGGTGATCTGGAAGCAGATAATCCTTACGGACTTAAACTTTTAAGCTTTATCAAAGAAGAACAACGTCATGAGTTAGAAGAGAAAATTGATATAACCGTATTCAGGACAATTAAATTCGGAATTGGAGGGGCAGGAATAAGGGAAGCTCTTCAAAATTTAGATTTGGATAAACTAAATGCCGATTTAAGATCAAAAATTAAAATTGAGCGGTCCGGAGATGCCAAGACTAAAATGCTGAAAAGGCTAAAAGTGGTGGAGGCTTTCCGGTTATCCGGCAATCACCCTGAGGACATGATTCTCACTGTATTGCCGGTAATTCCTCCGGAGTTAAGACCATTGGTGGCTTTAGACGGAGGGCGTTATGCTTCTGCTGATTTAAATGATCTTTACCGAAGAGTTATTTCCAGAAACAACCGGTTGAAATATCTAAAAAAAATTGGTGCTCCTGAAATCATTCTGAGAAATGAAATGAGAATGCTGCAGGATTCGGTGGATTCATTGCTGGATAATTCTCGGAGAGCCAGGAATGTCAGAGGTCGGGGTAACCGTCCTTTAAAATCATTGTCCGATGTATTAAAGGGAAAACAGGGCAGATTCAGAGCAAATTTGCTGGGAAAAAGGGTTGATTATTCAGGCAGGTCGGTAGTAGTAGTGGGACCTAATCTGAAAATTCACCAGTGTGGAATACCTAAAATTATGGCTCTGGAACTTTATAAACCATTTATAATACGTAAATTGGAAGAGAAAAAATATGCCGAATCAATTAAAGGCGCGGAAAGATTAATGGAAAAAGGATCTCCGGAGGTGTGGTCAATTCTGGAAGAGATCGTGGAAAATCATCCGGTAATGTTGAACCGGGCTCCCACTCTTCATAGATTGGGAATACAGGCATTCCAACCAGTGCTGGTTGAAGGAAAGGCTATTAGGCTTCATCCTCTGGTGTGTCCCGCATTTAATGCTGACTTTGACGGAGATCAAATGGCAGTTCATCTCCCCTTGTCTTTTGAAGCTCAAGCGGAATCTTATTTGCTGATGATGTCTTCAAATAATCTGCTATCACCTTCAAATGGATTGCCCCTGGTTGCCCCCACTCATGATATAGTTCTGGGAGCTTATTATATTACCAAGGAAAAAGAAGGAATGCCCGGGGAAGGGCGCTGTTTCTCCAGTTTAACTGAAGTTGAGTTGGGTTTAGAGTTAGATGACCTTGATATCCATGCTCAGGTGAAATATCCGGTTAAGGGAGAGATGATCAACACCACTATTGGTAGAATTATCTTTAACAGTATTTTACCTGAGGGCATTGAATATATTAATCAAAGCGTGGATAAGAAAGTGTTAGCCAATATTGTAGCGGATGTCCATAAGCAGTACGGAAATGAAGTTACCTGTGTGTTTTTAGATAAACTAAAAAGGACAGGATATGAATATGCTACCTTTTCCGGAGTAACTTTCGGAATGGATGATCTGATTGTACCTAAAGAAAGAAGTCATATATTGAAGGAAGCTCAGCAGGAAGTACATAAGATCAGAACAAACTTCAAAAAGGGTGTCATCACTGAAAATGAAAAATATCAGAGAATTGTGGAAGCTTGGACACAAGCTACTGACGAAGTTGAACAGTGCATGATGGATAATTTTGCCCAGGACCGACAAGGTTTTAATCCCATATTTATGATGGAAAGTTCGGGGGCAAGAGGAAGCCGAGAACAGATCAGGCAGTTAGCGGGAGTGAGAGGATTGATGACCAGACCCCAGAAAAAAATCACCGGTCAAAGAGGTGAGATTATTGAATCCCCCATTCTGTCCAACTTTAAAGATGGATTGAAAGTTTTGGAATACTTCATTTCTTCCCACGGAGCCAGAAAAGGATTGACTGATACCGCTCTGAAAACCGCAGAAGCCGGTTATCTTACCCGTAGATTGATTGACGTGGCTCAAGATGTGATTATTACTGAACCTGACTGTGGAACCATATTAGGACTCAATGTTGAACCGCTCACTGAAGGAGGGGAGATCATCGAACCCTTGGCGGACCGTATCGAGGGACGTTTTTCCCTGGATGATATCTATTCTCCTATTTCCGGTGAATTGTTGGTAGAAGAAGGCCAGGAAATAACCAAACAGCTGGCGGAAAAAATTGAACAAAATAATATCACTGCGGTAAAAATCAGATCAGTGTTGACTTGTGAAGCTAAAAGGGGCTTATGTCAGAAATGTTACGGCAGAGACCTCTCTACCGGAAAGACCGTAGCCATAGGTGAAGCGGTGGGAATTATTGCCGCCCAATCCATTGGTGAACCGGGTACTCAGTTGACCTTGCGTACATTTCACATTGGAGGAACTGCCACCCGAATCGCCCAGCAGTCAGTGGTTAATTCGTTGATTGAGGGAAAAGTTAATTTTGTCAGAATGAAAGTAATTGAACGAAGTGATGGAAGAAAGGTAGTGGCAGCCAGGGATGCTGAGATTGTTATTAAAGGGAAAAGAAGAGAAATTTCTCATAAAGTACAATACGGAGCAGTCCTGGAAGTACAAGAAAATCAGCAGGTAAACGTAGATGATCCCCTCTATGAATGGGATCCCTTTACTGATCCCATCTTAGCTGAAGTTACAGGGACGGTTAATTATCAGGATCTAATTGAAAATTTGACCATGCGCTATGAAATTCATCCCCAAACCGGCGAAAAGCAAGTGGTGGTAGTGGAACACCGGGAAAGGGGATTAGTCCCTGCGGTAGAAATAGAACCAGATAAAAAACAATTTCAAAGACAGATTACCCTGGTCCCAGTGGGGACTTACATCATCGTGGAGGACAATAAAAAGGTCCATGCCGGGGATGTAATTGGGAAAATTCCCCGAGAAAGTGGAAGGAGCAGAGATATCACTGCTGGTCTACCTCGGGTGGAGGAGTTATTTGAAATTAGAAAACCAAAAAATGCTGCCATAATTTCAGAAATTAACGGGAAGGTGAAATTTGAAGATACTAATAAGGGATCTAAAGTAATAAAGATTCAAAGCTCCGGGGGGAGCAGAGAATACCTTATTCCTTATGGCAAACATATATTAGTTCAGGAAAATCAAGAAGTTAAAGCAGGAGATAAGTTAACCGATGGTCAACTTAACCCCCAGGATCTTCTTCAAGCTAAAGGTCCCATTGCGGTCCAGGAGTACCTTCTTAACGAAATACAGGAGGTTTACCGGCTGCAGGGGGTAACTATTGCGGATAAACATATTTCAGTAATTATCCGTCAGATATTGAGGAGGGTGAAAATTGAAGATTCCGGAGACACCAATTTAATTGAGGGAGAAATTGTGGATAGCCGGGCGGTAGCCGAGGAAAATAAGAGAATTCAGGAAGCCGGAGGAAAACCCGCTACCTACCGTTATATTTTACTGGGAATAACTAAAACTGCTCTTACTGCAGAAAGCTTTATCTCCGGGGCAAGTTTTCAGGAAACAACAAAAGTGTTGACAACAACCGCAGTAGAAGGTAAGAGAGACACACTGCAAGGGTTAAAGGAAAACGTTATTGTGGGTAATTTGATCCCTGCAGGCACCGGATTGAGAAAATACAAACAACTTAGAGTTGAAGGAGAAGAAGAAGTTGAACATCTTAAGGATGAATCCTTAATGATGTTCAATGAGCAGGTTGAACAAACTGCAGAACAACCTGAACAGGGAAAAAAAATATTGGAATAAATTATGATGCACGATAAGTTTTTGGAGGAAGCCTATGCCTACGATTAATCAGTTGGTCAGAAAAGGAAGAAAGCAGGTTATTAAAAAAACAAAGGCTCCGGCCTTAACCAAATGCCCTCAAAGAAGAGGAGTATGCGTAAGAGTTTATACCACCAGCCCCAAGAAACCCAACTCTGCTTTAAGGAAAGTTGCCAGAGTGAGGTTAAGTAACGGGTATGAAGTTACTGCATACATCCCCGGAGAAGGACATAATTTGCAGGAGCATTCTACAGTGTTAATTAGAGGAGGCAGAGTAAAAGATTTACCCGGAGTAAGATATCACGTGGTCCGGGGAATTCTTGACTCCGCTGGGGTTGAAGGACGTAATCAGAGTAGATCTCTCTACGGGACCAAAAAGCCTAAGAAGTAGACAGGAGGATTAGATGCCCAGAAAAAGAAGAGCTGAACGAAGAATGGTCCCTCCCGACCCAAGTTTTAATAGTGAATTGGTAAGTAAGTTTATCAATGCTATTATGAAAGATGGCAAGAAAAGCATCGCGGAGAAAGTGATGTACGGATCTTTAGATATAATTGCGGAGAAACTGAAAATCGCAGATCCTTTGGAGATTTTTGAGAAGGCAGTTAACAATGTCAAACCAGCCATGGAAGTAAAACCCCGAAGAATTGGAGGCGCTACCTATCAAATCCCGGTAGAAGTGTCTCCACATCGAAAAACTGCCCTGGCTATCCGCTGGCTGATTAGAGCTGCCCAAAGCCGCTCGGAAAAGACAATGAGAGAAAAATTAGCCGCTGAATTTATTGCCGCTAGCAATAAAGAAGGAGCAGCGGTTAAGAAAAGAGAAGATACCCACCGCATGGCTGAGGCAAATAAGGCATTTGCCAGCTATATGTGGTAAAATTTTATAATTCCCATAAATAGGCAGCAAATTTCTTTGCTGCCTTTTTTTTGAACAACATTATGGAAAAAGTTAAACAACAAATAGAGCAGATAAGAAATATTGGAATTATCGCCCATATTGATGCAGGGAAGACTACAGTAACTGAACGAATGTTGTTCTACTCAGGTAAAACCCATCGAATTGGAGAAGTAGATGAGGGCACTACCATCACTGATTTTTTAGAACAGGAAAAGGAACGGGGGATCACCATCGAATCAGCAGTGGTTTCCCTGTTGTGGAAGGACAACAGCATTAATATTATTGATACCCCTGGACATGTTGATTTTACCGGAGAAGTGGAAAGATCACTGAGGGTATTAGACGGGGCAGTAGTCATCTTCAGTGCAGTGGAAGGTGTGGAGTCACAGTCGGAAACAGTTTGGCACCAAGCCGACCATTATCACGTTCCCAGAATTGTATTTATTAATAAAATGGACCGGGTGGGGGCAGATTTTTTTTCGGTAATTAATGAGATGAGAGATAAATTCCCTCAACAGCAGTTGATATTGAATATTCCGGTGATAATTGAAGATCAATTTACTGGTATTATTGACGTATTGACTCAACAGTATCTGATATGGGATTCCAGTGATGAAGGGATGACGGTTAGCATTAATAAAATACCATCTGATTATCTACCCCTGGCTATAAAATACCATGAGTCCTTAATGGAAACATTAAGTGATTATGATGACAAGATTGCTGAATCTTATTTGGAAGGAAAAAATTTAGATATTGAAAACATTAAAAATACTATCCGAAAACTTACTATTGACAATAAAATTGTACCGGTGTTATCAGGTTCGGCTAAGAAAAATATTGGGGTGCAACCAGTTATGGACAGTATCACCGAATATTTGCCCTCCCCCAATGATTTCCTGGAAATCAAGGTGATAAATCCGGAAGACCACAGTATCTGCCAGATCAAGGCAACTCCTGAGTCTCCATTCCTTGCATTGGTGTTTAAAGTTGTGTCAGATATCCATGTAGGAAAGCTGCAGTATATGAGGGTTTATTCAGGAACCATAAGAAATAAAGTTCAAGTGTTGAATTCATCTACCGGAAAAAAAGAAATTATTCAGAAAATATACGCTATTTATGCAGATAAAAGAGTGGAGGTAAATTTTGCTAAAATGGGGGATATCGTAGAAATTACCGGTCCGAAGATTGCTTCCACTGGACATACCCTGACTAGCTACAAGGAAAAGTACTATCTGGAAAAACCAGTTTTTCCAGTGCCGGTTGTATCCCTGGCTATTGAGCCAAAATCTTCCTCTCATCTGGATAAACTCTATGAATGTTTGGAATTACTTAAACAAGAAGATCCTACCTTTAAATACTCAGAAGATAAAGAAACCGGACAGCTGATTATTTCAGGAATGGGTGAACTTTATCTAGAAGTGCTGGTGGAAAGATTAAAGAGAAATTTTCAAGTTCCCGTAAATAAAGGCACTCCCAGAGTTGCCTACCGGGAAAGCATTTCTTGTGAGAATGTGACCAGCTTTGAATTTTCTAAAATTATCGGGGGTAAAAAATATTGGGCGGTGGTCAAGATCAAGGTTAAACCAGGATCGGGACTGTTTTGCCAGTTTGATATTGAAAAAAATCTATTCAGTTCCTTTAACAAAGAAATTAAAGTAATTTTGAAGAATTTTGAGGACAGCTTCAAATCCACCTATATTCCCGGACCATTAGCCGGTTTTCCGTTAATGGCTATATCTGCTCAAGTTACTGATCTAAAAATTAATGATGATCAGATTGCGGAGGCGGTTTTGGATTCTGCACTGGAAATAGCTTTTGAGAAAGCCTGTCAGAAAGCAGACCCGGTATTATTGGAACCGGTGATGAAAATGGAATTATTTACCCCTGATGAATACTTAGGTGAAGTTATGAAAAGCTTAAATTCTTTATTGGCAAAAGTTACCAGTATCGAAGATAGGAAAACACATAAATTAATTTATTCAGAAGTTGCCTTAAGCAAAACTTTCGGATATGCAACTGCTCTTCGAGGACTTACTAAAGGAAAGGCAATGTATACCATGCAGTTTTCGAGATATGAAAGATTATCACCTGATGAACAACAGGAAGTTTTAAAAAAGTTCAGGGGCTTTTAATTTATACTTGACAAAAAGGTAAAAAAAGTTAAAATAGTAACTCTTTTGCCCAACACACTATAGTATTGTTTATACAATAATTGGTGGTTTTTTCACCTTAAAC
>LKUE01000297.1 GCA_001412365.1 Desulfuromonas sp. SDB
GCTCCATTTTCCGCCCGGCCAGCCTTTCAATTACGCCAACGGAGGATGAAAACGGTGATCGCGCCTATACCGAGAACGAGGTCGGTCATGTCAACGGTGCGCTGACTGTGGGTGGCAGCACCGTCGCATGGAACAATCTGCCCTACAAGGACGAGACCTCGACCGGCACCGTGACAAGCGACGTCCGCTGGACAACTACCAACCCATACGGACAGACAGTCGAGCTGCAGCTCTTCACCGCACCCGCAGCCGAGGTACTGATTAACAAGCATGTCACTCGCATTGCGGGCTACACCAGCAAGAGTGAGGTTTTCCTCCCGGTACTCTCGTTCCGGAGCCCCGCGACCAATGACCTGTACCGCGTGACCGCCCTCCTGCCGCGCTATACGAGCGAGGCGGCACGGCAGGCCGGCGAACTCGCCGTCACCGGCACCGGCACTGCGGTTACCGTGACCGGGCCCGACTATGAGGACGTGATCTACACCGGCAGCGGCACCTCTATCTTCGGTAGCTACGAAACCGATGCCGACATTGTCTACCTCCGCACGGAAGACGGCCGCATGCCGTTCGCAGATCTCTTAATCCGCGGAACGGAGCTCTCGTATGACGGTGTGCCCCTCTTCTCCAACGACCTGTACGGGCAGGAAAAGCAGACGGTGACAATCACCGGCATCCCAGAGCCCTCGGCGGTCGCCGTCGACGGCCATGCGTGGGGCGACTGGTCGTACGATGCAGGACGCTCCGCACTCACGGTCCGCACCGGAGCCGGCACTCATGCCCTCACCGCCACAGCGGGCGGGACCGAACTCCGATGCGCGATCCTCGCCCCCAGAACGGCACCTGATGCCTCCGCCCGGCCTGCGGCCACGGCCGCCGGCACCACATTTCCTTCCACCCGTCTGCCCGCACCAGGTGCGGCTGCCGTGCTTGTGGCCGTTCTGGTGGCACTCCTGTTCCTCCGGCGGTAGAAAAACCCGGATGTGGGAGCTTCCCAACGTATTTATGGCACGGTGAGCAACCATTTCACCGGAATTTTTTATGGAACTCCTGCATGCCATCATCCTCGGCGTCCTGCAGGGCATAACGGAATGGCTGCCCGTCAGCAGCGAGGGGCAGACCATGCTGTATATGCTCCACACGCTCAGGATGGATCCCGATACGGCGCTCGCCTACGCATTCTACCTCCATATAGGCTCGATGGGGGCGGTCCTGATACGGTTCCGGGCGGAGGTGGCGGATATTCTCACCAACCTCCGTGCCGATCATCTTCTCACCCGGGCGCTGGTGATCGGGACGGCGGCGACCGCCGTTACGGGAATCCCCCTGTACCTGCTGGTCAGACAGGTCTCGGTGGGCCTCTCCGGCACAACATTCACCCTTCTTATCGGGGTAGCGCTGATCGCTACGGGGATTGTGCTCCGGCAGACCGACCGTGAGGGCGGGCGGCCACTGGATGAGATCGCGGACCGCGACATGATCCTCGCGGGCTTCGCACAGGGGTGCGCAATCATTCCCGGCATCTCCCGCTCCGGCATGACCATCGCCGCCCTGCTTGCACGTCGGATTGAGGCGCAGACGGCGCTGACACTCTCGTTTTTAATGAGCGTACCCGCCGTGCTCGGGGCGGTCATGCTTGATTTCGAGGGAGTTTCAGGCATTCCTCCCACAACCGGTGCCGCGCTCGTGAGTGCGGCGCTGGTGACGGGGTACGTCTCCATGGACGTTCTGATCCGGTTCGCCAGCAGGATTACGTTCTGGATTTTCTGTATCGCCCTCGGCGTGGTCTCAATCGTTCTTGCGGGTGTCGCGCTCACGGGACTGCTGTAGCCTGCCGGGCGCTCGGAATTGACCGTGAAAAATTCCACTCATGAAAAATTAGCCGCGGAATGTGAGTGAGATTATTAAAAGGGAAAGAACCAAAAAGAAATTGAAAATAAATTTTCCAAGAATCTTTTTATTTCAGAGATAATTGGAAAGGTATAATTTAATTATCTTTTATATGTGTGGACTCATTTAGGGTGTCAATACTTTTTTCCGAACCCAAATTAAACAATAAATCGATCACGCTCATGTACGGTTCGAATCCCGGCCATCTTTGTGAATATTGTTTTGATTCAAAAACAAAATATTTTAAATCAATTCCAGCATCGAAAATGCTTTTTTCTACTAAATATCCTTTTCCACCCATCCCTGAAAAATAAGTTTTACAATCACATTTCGATAAAATATCAATAATTAAATCTGTTTTTTTTAGGTTAAAATCTAAATCCATTTCGCTAGCCCGGATTATTTTTGGATGAATGTCTAATTTATTTGCAATAAAGTTTATCATAAATTCATTGAGTTCTTGTAACATCTTATATTTTTTTTCCATATAGAGATTCTCAAAGAAGCTGCTATTTTCATAAAAAAATTCCGATTTACTATAATTTGCAAGAATCGCATTCCAATGTTTTTTCCACCACGAATCATCTTCAGGAAGCCTAACACCATTAATTGGAGTTCCATAATATTTTCTTTCGATAGGTACTGTAATCCAGTTCCATCCATTTTTTACTCGAATTTTATTTCGATTAACAATGCCATTTTTTGGATATTCCACATTATCAAGTACTATAAAAACATCGCATAAATTCATTTTACAGAAATATCCAATCCAAGGTAAATAATTTGGTTGATGAATTGCAACTTTCATTTTGATCACGCTTGTACTATTTTTTTGCAATTTCACTAAACAGATGATAGATAATACTTTATAATTTGCATATTTAAGTCATTATGTGATTCACTCCTCTCTTAATTGTTTTTTTAAGCATAATCAATTGATATTTCATCGCATCTTTTAATGTAGGCGTAGAGTGATAATTGGCTTTATCGGGATCATTATATATCAGAATATTTACTTCCCTTTCAATTTCATCTAGGGATTGAAGCATCAGATCTGCTGCAACATCATACCCTTTTTGTGCAAGGCTTAAAAAGTTGTCATTATTATCGACGGGAAATCTGCTTTGAGCAATAATATCACCCTGATCAACTTCTGCTGTCACAAAATGAATCGAGACACCTGTCTCTTTTTCTTGATTCAAAAGAACCCAGAAGGGCGTCAACCTTCCTCTATTCCGAGGCAATAGTGATGCATGCCTGTTTAACACGCCCTTTAGAGGTATGGAAATAAACTTTTCACTTAAGATTTCCTGTGCCTGATTGATAATTATATCAGGCTTTAAACTTTTCAGCTCTTGGATAAATGCCTCATTATTGACCGATTCTATTTCCCATGCGGGTATTCCAGCTTCCTTTGCGGTCTGGATTATTGAGGGAGACCGAATATACAGGAAAAATCGAGAAAACCTACAACGAATTTTAAAATCAATTATCAATAAAGAGACTTTGAATGAACCGATAATTCCCATAATAATGAGTAATGTAACGGCATATGCAAAATTAACTCTTTTCCCCTTCGCCTTTATTCTGTTCCCTTTTGAAGTCGCAAGACCAATGATATCATCTTTTCTTTCAGCAATGACTTTTGAGATAAAAGCATTCGTATAAACGGGCTCATCCATTGTTGTGATAAAGATCCTCATAGGTATATCCCTTCAAAGTCCCTTGCATAGTTACGAACGTAAATAAAATAAAAACCATATGATTTGCCAAGTTTTAGCAATTCTTCTATCATTTTGACAGATTTGAACCCTAAATTATGCAATTTCAGGTATGGTCTCATCTTATCTGTAAATATATATTCGATTTTGATGGCAGATCTTCTCTCCTCTCTATTCCACAACCCTTTAGCACCAATCAGAATATCTATTTATTCATTGGGATAAAAAATAAGACTATTGGTCTGCCGGTCTGCGCCGAATTAATGAACATGACCTTCTGAAGTAGCCTGACAGGTAAATGGAAAAATCTTCCTCGTGGTTCCAATATAGGGATGAAGAGCGCGGATATTAGGATCTTGATGACCGAGCGGCCCCTGTCAAAAATGGTAGGGTCTCACAAGACAATGGGTCATTTCAACTTCTGCTTCGAGCCGAACGTAATTGGACCCTCGAAACGCTGGTCCAAGCCGGGATAAATTATGATCTTTCCCATGGAAAATTTCCGTGATAAATTCCCGTGGAGAAGCCTTGGATCTGTAATTCTGCTATCGCAATGATCAATGCCCTCTCAATGCATGATCACTTGTTGAATAACTTTATCTCGAATGCATAACTCACGTGGTTTATGGGGCTTGAGTTATCCCAAGCGTGTCTTCAGGACCCCTTCTGCATTATAGAGTTCAGGTACCAGTTTCGGAGATTCTTCATTCCCTGTTCCCGGTCGATAAGATAAACTATCTAAGTACTACAGGGATTATCGGCCATTACTCATCCTTTTCTCGATTTAGTGTGGATACAGAGCGATAGCACCTTTTACAGAAAATTGAATACACATCCTCATTTTTCTATATGATAGCATGTAAGGAGGCAAATATTATTATTAATAAGAAGGTTGATATTATTATTTTGTAAGAACCGATCTATCCGTTGATTACTCTTATAACAAACCATTTGAAGAATTAGGAGATTTATGATGATAAAACGGTGCAGTAAGTGTGTGGAACCAGAAAGTGCCCCGCACATTACATTTGATGAACAAGGTGTCTGCAATTATTGTAAAACACATAAAAATTTTTCTTTAAAAGGAGAAGAAGCATTAAAAACAATCTTGGATTCATGTAAACAAAAAGGAGGAAAGTACGATTGTATTGTTGCATTAAGTGGTGGACGAGATAGTAGCTATGTGCTTCTGAAGGCAGTGAAAGATTATGGGCTTAAAGTACTCGCCGTAAACTATTGCAACCCGTTTACCGATCCCCAGGCGCTTAAGAATATTGAAAATGCTGTGAAAATTCTCGATGTTGATTTAGTATCTATTGAAGATAAAAACGATGCTCATAAAAAGACTTTTAAAAATAATGTGAAAGCCTGGTTTAAAAAACCTTCTGCCGCAACAGTAGGAATGGTTTGTATTGGATGTAAGAGCATGTGGCTGGGGATAATAAAAACAGCAAGACAATACGATATTCAATGTATTATTTCTGGAGGGAACCGGTTCGAGGAGATTTCATTCAAGAAAGAGTTGGTTAATGTTTCCCATGATGAAGAGCGGGAAAATAAATTTAAAAAGGCATTGGTTGGTGTAATCACTGAAGTATCAAAGAATCCCGGTTTTTTCCACCCCATCTGTATTCCTACGATGATAAAAGGGTATTTATTCGCGAATGAATATTGCCCCGGTTCAAAAATACTGGGATATAACATGGATAGAATACAGCTCTTTGATTATATCCCTTGGGATGAAGATGAGGTCATTTCGAGGATTTCATCAGAATTGAAATGGGATTACCCCAAAAAATTACACTCAACCTGGCGCTTTGACTGTAGGATAGGTCATATCAGGGATTATATGTATTTAAAAACTCTCCAAATGACGGAAAGAGACGATTTATACGCGAAAATGGTTAGGGAGGGAGTCATTACCCGCACAGAGGCACTGGAGAGGCTGGAGATGGAGAATAAAATACACTATGATGAGATAAAGGATCTTCTTAATTCCGTCGGAATCATGGACACCTCATTTATCGAAGAATGTCTATGAGGAGGAATTCAGGCATATTATTTAGTTCTGGAAAACGGAATCCTATTCATTAAGTTTGCCCGTACAACTCAATTTCGATAAATATTTTTCCTAATGGATTTTATTGACCCAAACTCCTCACGTATTAGGGACTATATTCAGTTTGAGTCTCTCGACGATCTTCATTCCCTGCTTTTGCACCTAAGTGATCCTTCTTTCCTCCTTGTAAGTCACCTCATAGATCTTTGAGAGTTATAAGAGGAGCCCGTGGGAATATGGAGGGGCAGACATCCCTGCCTGTTTGATCCAATTCAGGATCTGGCAGTAGAGATAAAGACGTGAGGAATCTGATAGACATGCCCGAATAACGCTTTTGTATCCCGAAAAAATAAATTT
>LKUE01000298.1 GCA_001412365.1 Desulfuromonas sp. SDB
TACCCAAATCTTTGATTTGGGTTTTGAGTATCCTTCGGAACTCTAGCCAGTACCCAAATCTAAGATTTGAGTTAAGAATTTTCTTGAAATTCTATTTATTGGCATTTTTTAGTATAATATTAGATCAAATTATAATATGACACTTGACTTAAACAAAATTTTATTCATATATTTATCTGTCTAAGCAATGGGTGGAAAAAATTGATTTCTTATTGTAAGATAAGTTTACAATGTAATTTTTATGAATATTTTCATTAAATATCAGCAGTAAAGAACTAATTATTTAAAATAATATGTCAAAAAGCAGTGTCTCAAAGAAATTGTTTAATTAAATTATAATATGAGCAAGAAACCGGATTTTGAGTGGGATAACCTAAAGGATCGTGAAAATCAAAGGAAACATGGAGTTCCTTTTGCACTTGCTCAGTTGGCATTTGTCGATCCTGATCGTATTATTCTCGAAGATATTGATCATAGGACCAAAGATGAAAACGATAGTTTTGCCTTGGAATGGTGGCAGAAGGTATCATGACTGTACGTTTTGTTTATCGAAAGAAGAAAATTCGCATCTTTGGTGCTGGCTATTGGAGGAAAGAAAAAAAGATTTATGAAGACGAAAACAAAATACTCTAAAGGCCCGATCGGGAAGGTCAAGGACTTTCTGCCCTCCCCCGAAGAACTGACGTTCAAAGATGAAACAGTGAAGATCACAATTTCTTTGAGCAAGGCAAGTGTAGAGTTTTTCAAAAAAGAAGCCCAACAACATCAAACGCAGTATCAGAAGATGATCAGACGGCTTCTCGATGAGTATGTTGCTCATCAATAATAGGGGAAAGAGCTCATAACAAAGCGCTTCACTAGAATTTTGCATAGCCTGCGACCATGCAAAAACATGTGAGCTCAGAGGTTATGTCACTATCCCCAATTGTATATTCGTTTGGCAAGATGATTATTGATGGGAAAATTTATAACCGGGATGTAAAAATCATCCAAGATAAAGTTGTTCCCAACTGGTGGAGAGAACAGGGGCATTTTCTTCAAATTCAAGATGTACAGGATATTCTCGATTATCATCCTGATATCCTAATCATCGGCACCGGTGCTTTGGGGATAATGAAAGTATCTCCGGAGTTATTAACTTTTTTGAAAAAGCA
>LKUE01000299.1 GCA_001412365.1 Desulfuromonas sp. SDB
AAACATTTCCTCCATTTGTCTGTAATCATTTTTTAACTGATTTATCTGATTTTCCCGGGGTAATAGTTTTAAACTACCGGATTTTGCTTCTTCATAATGTGCCCAGTTAGCCTTAAAAAATAATGACTTATGCTCAGATACATCTTTGAGTAAGTATATTCTATCTAAAGATTTTTTATAAATTGGACTATCTGCCATTGCAAATAAATCGTAATAGTGCCGTGACATTCGAAGTGGTAAATTTTTATCTTCAAGGTAATAATGAATCATGTGTAAAATTGTTGCTTTTTCCCAAAAAGTTCGTTCTGCAGCCAATACCCGTACAGAAGCGCTTTCAATGATAATATCAACTGAAACATTAGCAACGTATGGAGTAACTATCTTATTCTCAACTGGCCAATGATCCGATCGTGCTCCAAATTCTATCTTTACCACAGATTGAATATACCAACTAATATCTTTATATATAACGCTAGGATATATAAATAAAACGGTTTGCTTATCAGAATCATCAGGATCCAGTTTGATATCCCATTTCCCTGTTTCAGGCAAAAAAGTGCTGATTGAATTTTCAAACTCAGGGATTATCACATTGGAAATCTTTTTCTGACATACCTGTTTTAATCGTTTCAATCTTCTCTGATTTTCTTTCCCACTTTGTTGGCTATTAGGTTCAATTGAATCTTGAGTTGTTAAAAATGACCTCTCGATTGAAATATCAATATCTTCCGAAAAACGTTTAATAATATTGTAACACTTTGAAAGTGATATCCCTCCTTTAAAGGTAAAGTGATTGCCAGATAAAGGTAAGGAAAAAAGAGTTTTAAGTGTCCAACATACCCAGAAATCTTTTTCAATAAGTTGGGGAGTAACATTTAATTCATTTGCAATAACATTAAAGTATATTTCCTTTTCTTCATCCTTTAGAAATAAAAAGTTATCCATAAATCTATCACTCTTGAATTTTTCTGAAAATACCTCCAATCCATGCTGGAGCATAACGAACATCATCCATAAGCGTTTTTTTATCGTTATTGGATAAGCGTCTTTTAAGTTTAACAATAATAGTTGAATCTATGTTTTCTTTTTTTAAATAACGCAGAGCTTGTATGATTAATCCGCTTATCCTCCCGGCAGTCTCCATGTTTCGCGGGGTTGTTCTTTTTAAAACAATCGTTCTTTTACCAACTTGTACTTTTCGATTAGGACCGTCAGTTAGAAAAACTATCTTTGCTGGTACTTGCTCGGTTAGACCAAGGAGGTTTGCAGCATAGGCTCCAGAAGGTTGAATTTTCAAATTATCCCTACCAGCCAAAGCTTGGGCTATTTGTTCATAACTTGGCGGAAGATTACCTAGTTTCGGATGTTTTTGGGGATAATGGTATAATCCACGTGATAAACGAATTATTTTTCCATTTTTAGTCAAACGTCCTAGTGCTTGATCTACAGCCATACGACTTCCAATATCAAGAAAGTTCATTGGAGTAAATACCCAACCCCTCTTCTTTCCATATATTCTACTAAGAACCTTATTTTCAATACTTTGCTTCATTAACAATTCCTTTTCTTGTCAGAAAAAATATATACTTTTTCTGACAGATTTTCAAGGATTGTTTCCACTTTAGGATAATAAACAGCGAAAAAAGTTAGTAATAGATATCTAAAGTAGTTCAAGTAAACACTTCATCATTTACTAATGAAAAACCCGCCGGATTTCTCCAGCGGGTATAGGATAAAACAATATTTACAAAAAATGATTAAGCGTTCATATCATCGAGGATTGCTTCCAGATCCTCCTCGTG
>LKUE01000300.1 GCA_001412365.1 Desulfuromonas sp. SDB
ATCCTCCTGGTCATCCAGCGGGAAAAAAAGGACATAATCGGTATAAAGGTGAAGGCGATAATGGTCAACTGCCAGTTAATCACTAGGGCAATGAACAGGTAAAACAAAACCAGCAGGACATCTTTGATAATCTCAATAAATGAACCTAAAGCTTTCCACCCGATCAAATTGACATCATTGGTTATCCGGGAAGTGAGTTCTCCAATCCGGTATTTTTGAAAAAATTTAAGGGACATCTTGGAAAAATGATTGAAAATTTCCTGCTGGTAATAGCGGATTACATTCTGCTCCACATCCGCAAAAATAATTCGATAAAGGTAATCCACCGCTGATTTAAAAAAGAACAAAAGAATAGATACTAAGATCACCGCTTTTAGTACATCCAGGGGGTGATTACGATCCATAAAATCATAGAAATTTGTTTTCAAATAATAACTGAATCCATCCCATCCCTCCTGCTTCAGTTGCTGGATGCTATTTTTACCCATTTCCCACAGCTGCTGGAATACCGGTTGAGGGTAATGCTGGGGGTTTTCATGAATCACTAAAACTTTTTCAGCAATGGGATAGAGCATGCCCACCGACACTCCGGAGAGCATTACAAATATCATCATGAAAATTATGCCAATAATAATTTTAAACCAGTATCTGGAAGATACTTTTAAAAATCTTAAATAAGGATGGGTCAATTAAATAATCCTCTTACAAATTTTTCCGGATCGAAAAACTGAAAATCTTCAATTCCCTCTCCTACTCCAATAAACTGAACTGGAATCCTCATCTGGTGAACTACTGGAAAAACACAACCCCCTTTAGCAGTTCCATCCAGTTTAGTGACAATTAATCCATGTACCGGAATATATTGATTAAATATCTGCACCTGCTGCAAACCGTTTAATCCCACCGTTGCATCTAATACCAGTAAATTATGGCAGCGGTGACAATTTTTGTTGTTCAGCACTTTTTGGATCTTATTAAATTCATTCATTAAATTCTTCTTGGTATGCAGTCTTCCTGCTGTATCAATAATTAAATAATCCACATTTCTACTGTGGGCAGCATCATAGGAATCATGAACCACCGCGGCAGCATCTCCCCCGTATTGTCCTTTAATTAAATCGAAGTCATATTTTTTTGCCCAGTTTTCCAGCTGTTCAATTCCTGCGGCGCGGAAAGTATCCGCAGCAGCCAGCATCACTTTATTATCCTGTTCAGTTAACAGATAAGCGATCTTAGCCGCACTGGTGGTTTTACCGGTTCCATTAACTCCGGCAATTAATATCACTTTGGGTTTATCCGAGGTTGGGATTAAAACATCTTCAGCAGCATCCACCTTTAATATGTCCGTTAACTGCTGCTGGAGTTTAGTCAAGCCATCCTGGGGATTTTCATTTTTAATTTCCGAGATAAGATAATCAGTTAAATCCGGACCTAAATCCGCCAGAAGCAGTATCTCTTCAAGTTCCTCCAGCTGTTCCTGGCTGATTTTATCGGTACTCCGGGAGAAGGTTTCCTTAATCCGGGAGGAGAAATTATTCCTGGTTTTGGACAGCTTTTGGTTGATCTGATTCCAAAAGTTCATCAATCTTCTCCAGATTAACTGAAACAACTGTACTGATTCCAGCCTCTTCCATAGTAACTCCATAGAGGGTATCGCAAAATTCCATGGTTCTGCGGTTGTGGGTTACCATAATTACCTGAGATTCAGAGGATATTCTCTTGATAAATCTAATAAATCTCTCTACATTGGCATCATCCAGGGGAGCATCAAATTCATCCAGTACCACCAGCGGTGATGGTCTAACCTGGTGAAGAGCCCATAACAGACAAAGAGCAGTAAGGGTTCTTTCCCCGGTGGACAGAGAACGGGTGAACTTCAATTTCTTCCCCGGGGGTATGGCAATTACCTTTATGTCTGAACTCAGCGGATCTTGCTGATGCTCCAGCACCAGATCTGCTTCCACATTTTCATTCACCATGGGATCTGAATACCCGAACATATCAA
>LKUE01000301.1 GCA_001412365.1 Desulfuromonas sp. SDB
AATAATTTTTTATAGGTCCGATAAGAATATTCTGTTGGGGGAATATTTGCCCCCAACAGAAAAACAATAATAAATAGAGCTTTACCAAAACATATTCATTTTATTAATCTATTTAGTGCCGCCAAATTCCTTCATCAAAATGTCATCCCAATAATCGGCAAAAAACCTCACCTCATCAACCATTACTTTAAGCTCCTGATAGTCAATCCCCTCACATTCACGAGTTGAAATAAGCATAACCAAATTTCCCCTGAGTGCGAAATAAACCCCCACTGAAGTTGAGTTAAGCTCTAAAAGTTTACGGTAAAAAGGCAGAATATTTTCATCGGGAAGCTTCATTATTATCGCACCTACTTCAATGCAATCAACTTCACCGTAATTCTGTCCTTTGTTGTATTTAAAAATCTCTATGTGAAAATCAGCAGATCCCTGTTTTAAATACCATAAATTTTTCTGTTTATCCTTCAATTTTTCCGGATCAAGATTCCACTCCTTAATCAACTTTTCTATCATTTTCATTGATGTATCAAGGGGACTACTATCGCTTCTTCCAAACATTTAAACCTCCGGTTAAATGGTTAATCTTAAAAAATAGTACCAGAAACCGGAAAATTATTTTAGTAAAATCTTCTTTTACTTGTAATTTACTGGATTAATCTGTTCTCATATTTTTGTCACTATGCCCGGAAATATAGATGCCCATCAAAGCATTGACCTCACCCTGGCTATCTCTTTGAAATTTTATCCTGAAATCTTCATTTCCTTCCAGCATGAACTGGTCATCACCCATAGGAATTAAGGGGTAAGCAAGACGATTTTCACGTTGATAGATCAACCGATTATTCTCCAAGAAGATTTTTCTAGGACCGTATTGTCCGATATAACCATTTAAATCAACACTATCCAAATAAACAGGATTGTCAAGAGTTTGCAATCCCTGTAAATACCATTCAGCGGTATTTATTTGATCCTGATCAGTTGAATTTTCAACAATATAATTCAAAGCGAGCTGGTAAGCACAATCCAACGCTTTTTCCTGAGAAATACAGATATCCGGAATAATTCCAACCTGTTCCCAATTAGAATTAGTCACCGGATTGATTGCCCGGGCATAGGGGATAACAATAAAAATATTTAGATCAGGAATATCCTGGCGGAAAACCGGATGGGCTCCTCCTCCGGTGGTATCTCCTACAATGGTTGCTCTATTTAAACACTGCAAATTATAAGTAAATTCTTCCGCCGCGGAAAAGGTTCTCCTGCTGGTAAGCACCCACACCGGAACATCAACTATCTTTTTTCCCGGCACATAAGAGAAAGTCCAGGATTCATCGTAATTATCAGTGGGTCTTTCATAGAATGTATTTAAATGAACTGCGTTTTCAAAAAGATAACTGCTGATTAATTTTATCATCCCCGCATCCCCTCCCCCATTTTCTCTCAGATCTATAATTATTCCATCACAGTTAGCCATAAAATTCATCGCCGCTACTGCAGTTTCGCCTCCATAGGCAGCATCGCAGAATTCATTTAATTTCAAATATCCTATATTGCCGGGAAGATGTTCTAACTTTTCAAAACCATAGTTTTCCATTCTCATCCGGTTTAAGTACATTTCATACAGCTCCTGATCCTGTTCTTCTTCATTTGCCCAGGGTGGTCTTCTTTCCATAACATCCACCCCCAGATGACCATCCTGACAAACTGATCTTAGATCCTGGTGTAAAACCAACAAAAATTCCTCAAAAATATCAATGCTGTCATATACTCCACTATAATAATTTTCTCTGATTTTATTCTCCATTTCTTCTGCCACTTCAGGGAATACATAGTTAAAGTTCAAATAATAACTGATACTGTCAATAATTATTTCTTTCTGTTTAGGATTTAAAAAATTTATCCCTTGGCAGTTAATATTAACGGTATAAGCAATCATAGCAAAAAAAATAACTATCCCTGTTTTAAATTTAACAACAACCGTCATATTTCACTCCTTTTTAGTGTTTATGATTACGTTACCTATTACATATTATAAATCAAATAAGTTTTTGTCAATCTAAAATAATCAATGTATATCTTCTCACCAACCACCTGCCATATCCGGAAAGATGATATTTATAATGACCCTCCCTCATTCACAGTTTAAGAACTCATGTTATTGCAGATTGTACAAAGAGCAAGTTTTTCAGAACTTAAATTCATCACAGTCCACAATAATTACTAATTCACTTAATGGGAATTATGTTTAGCAATTGACCACAATTTGTATTATAATATCTCATTGCTGGTTCCTTTTATTGAGATTGTAAAAGCAAATTACTTTTTCGGAACCAGTTTTTAGTTTTACAGGACTGTAATATCATAAAATAATATTTACCAGAATAAACTTTAATGATGAAAATTTTACAGGTATCTGATTCATACTATCCTGATCCTGGAGGAGTCAGTGAAGTAATTCATCATCTTACCCAAGAACTGAGGAATCTAGGCCACAAAGTAGAGATATTAACCTCAGGAATTCCTGTTGAAAATACAAAACATTTTGTCACCAGACTTGGCAAAAGAAAAAAATTCCATGCCAATAAATGTGAACTAAATTTTGCTTTCTCTCCTGAATTATTTTTTAAAGTTAGATCCTTTATTAACCAGAACTCATTTAATATTATTCACACCCATGGTCCTTTTGCCCCAAATCTTTCTTTTATAACCCTTCTTTATTCAAATGCTACCAATATCGCAACATTCCATACTGCCTTTTCAAATTTCAACTACTACAAAATATCAAAATTCTTTTTCACTCCAATATCAAAAAAAATAGATGGTTCAATATGTGTATCCAAACATGCGTTAGATGAAATTTATCCTCATTTCCCCAGGGGTAATTATGAAATTATTCCAAATGGTGTAGATACAAATCGTTTCAATCCATCTGGGAAAAAAATAGATGAATTTTCAGACAAAAAAATTATACTGTTTCTGGGGAGATTGGATCCCAGAAAAGGTTTACCCGTTTTATTAAAAGCTTTTCCTTTAATTTTAAAAAAGATTCCTAACGCTCTTTTGATAGTTGTAGGTAAAGGGAAACGCCCAAATAATATTCCTGAAAATATAAGAAATTCTATAATATTCAAAGGAATAATTCCCAATGAAATGGTGCCTGTTTATTATCGAAGTGCTGATCTATACTGTTCACCAGCTCTGTCAGGTGAAACTTTCGGGATTGTACTGCTTGAAGCAATGGCTTGCGGCACACCTGTTATCGCTTCAGATATAAAAGGTTACAGAGAAGTTATCCCCCATAAAATAATGCTTTTTAAAAAAAACAACCCGGTATCTCTTGCTGAAAAAGCAATTTCAATACTTAAAAACAATGCAAAACAAAGAGAAATCATTAAAATTGGTCTGGAAACTTCTAAAAAATTTGACTGGCTTAATATTGCGTTACAAACTGAAAATTTCTATAAAACTGTTTTAAACAAAAAATCAGGGCAATAAAGTCAATTTACTTCTTCTGTTCAGGATCATCAATAGATAATTTTTCAAATTTGTAGTACAGTGTTCTGTCTTCATTTACTACAACTGCTTCCACAAAGTAGGAATCATTATATAAAATATAGGAGTTTATATATTTGCCCAGTGGTGGTTCATAGAACAAATACCCCCCTCTGGCTTCCTGCCAATACCCGGTTAGATTGTATTTACATAAACTGTCTCTTATCCTTGTGTTCATAGAATCATCATATTCAAGATTGTACAGGGGGCTGGATCTTATATTTTCTATTAATTCCAGAAAATCAAAATCGGAATAAGTTATCTGAACATTGTACTGAAAATTTTCAGTTTTAGTAAAAGAAGAATTAAAAGTCATATAATTGTAGCTATCTGGTAAATCAATTCCCAAAAAAAAGCTGATTTCTTTAAATGATTGTTGGCTGCAGGAAATAGCAGTTACTGAAGTTAATAAAATAACCATGAAAACTCCAGGGAGGTAATCAGAAAATTTACAGTTAAAATTTTTCATAGGTTTAAAATAGCATCTTAACTCAATAAACATTATAATCACTATGTTTATTTTTAGAAACTGATTTCTTAATTGGGAGGTCTTAATGAAAGTCCATTGGTTTCCAACTTTTATTTTTCTGTTTTTTGTATGGATAGTTTCATTGCATTCACAGGACATATATTCACCACAGGCGGGTGATTTTCTGAATATAAATTTGGATTCCATACAAAGGACTGCTTGGCAGGAATATCAAAACGGAAATTATGAGTCCGCTGCTCAGAATTATCTAAACTATCTCCAGTATAATGCCAAGGACGGAGGTAATATTTACAATTTAGCTTGCTGTTACGGATTGTTAAACCAGCCGGAATTAGCTGCTTTTTTTCTTACTAAGGCAGTGGAAAACAATTTTGATGATCTGGACTGGGTTCAAGCTGATCCTGATTTTGATCTGGTCCGCACTGACCCTTATTTCGACAGCGTATTGAATACTCTGATTAGTAAACGGCAACAGCAGCAAGAAGATCAGGGAGAGATAATATGGGTTAATGCGCCCAAGCTCACCTTGTGCCGGGTAATGCTTCCTGAAAATTATGATCCTAGCCAAAAATACGTCCTGGTGTTGGGACTTCACGGATACGGCAGCAATGAAAATAATTTTTTGAAATTGGGGGACAACTTCCAGGAATATGATTTTATTTATGCCACCCTACAAGCGCCCTATCCATTTCTTCTGGGAGACAATTTAGGCTACAGCTGGTTTTTATGGAATCAACAAGATTCCGCAGTGGAATTCATATCTGGAAAGATGACTATAAGCTATGTGCTCAATGCAGTGCAAAAATTATCTGAACATTACAATCCAAGCCAGGTTTACCTGTTAGGTTTTTCCCAGGGCTGCGGTTTAACTTATTTAACCGGTCTGAATAATCCGGATTATTTTTCCGGATTAATTTGTTACGGGGGATGGCTGGACACTAATTTCGTTTCCGATGAAAATTTAAACCAAGCCAGTGACCAACTCCGCATATTTATCGGACATGGAACTGATGACCGGTCAGTTGAATTTGAAAACGCATTACAGGCAGAGGAATTTTTAACATCACATGGATTTCAGGTAGAATTCTATGACTTTGAAGGAGCTCATCAGGTTCCCCCTGAAATGGTTCAGGAGACAGAAAAGTGGATCAAAAGATAATCCATCAAAAAGGGAGGGATAATGGATTACAGCTTTTCGACAATCTCTAGAAGGATAAAAAGGTCGGAGATCAGGGAAATTCTGAAATTAACCAGAAAACCGGGCATAATTTCATTTGGAGGGGGATTACCAGATTCTGATCTTTTTCCCACTGAAGAAATATCAAAAATTACTTCTTCCGTGCTTATGGAGAAAGGTTATCTAGCTCTTCAGTATGGTCCCACTCAAGGGGAACAGCCCATGATTAACAGCCTAATCAAACATATGAATGAACACCAGGAGCAAGCCCTTAACAATCAAATTTGTGTTACCTCATCTTCTCAACAGGGACTGGATCTACTTTCTCTGTTGTTTCTGGACAATCATTCTCCCATTATCATGGAGCTGCCCTCTTATCTTGGAGCAATTCAAGTATTTAGCCGATGCGGAGCGGATATGTACGGTATTCCCATGGATGAACAGGGGATGAAAATAGATGTGCTGGAAAATGTGGTCAATGAACTAGATCACCAACACCGCAAACCTAAATTTATCTACACCATCCCTGATTTTCAAAATCCTGCAGGAATAAGTCTTTCCCTGGATAGAAGAAAAAAATTAATAGATATGGCAAAGATCCACCAAATCCCCATAGTAGAAGATTCTCCCTACCGGGAATTAAGTTTTAGCGGAGAAATTTTACCCAGCTTATGGACTCTTTCCGGAGGGGAGGGAGTGATTATGCTTAAAACTTTTTCTAAAATGCTTTTTCCCGGCATGAGAATGGGTTGGCTGGTGGGTGAAACTGAATTGGTGGAAAAGATAATTCTGCTGAAACAATCGGTGGACCTGTGCACTCCATCCTTTAACCAGCTGATATTAGCAGAGTTCATTGAACAGGGAGGAATGAAAAATATAATTCATCAAGCTGTTGAGCTCTACAAACCTAAAATAAAAACCATGCTTAACTCCCTGGAGAATTATATGCCTGATGAAGTTAGCTGGTCTAAACCCCGGGGAGGGATGTTTTTATGGTTGACCCTCCCTCAATCTATGGACTCAAAAGATTTGCTGTTTAAAGCAGTTGAAAACAATGTGGCATACGTAATCGGACAACCATTCCACTGTGACGGTTCAGGTAAAAACACCCTCCGTTTGAATTACTCTTTTCCTTCATTAGAGCAGATTGAACGAGGAATAAAGCTGCTCGCCCAGGTAATAAAACAACAAACCACATCGGGGGATTTATGAAAAAGTTTACATGGGGATTAGCTTTATTTGTAATAACTGTAAATTTATCTGCCCATCATCCTGATTTTTCAGGAGTATGGCAAACTACCTATGGTACATTGACTTTAGTGCAGAATGGCAATGAGGTTAAAGGATGGTACAACCTCAGCGGCATCAGTACTATTCAGGGCACTATTGATGATCAGGGAAAATTGAATTTCACCTACCAGGAACCATTTGCTTCAGGAGAAGGCTGGTTTGAGTTAAGTGATGACCAAATGACTTTTCAAGGGCAATGGCATGAACAAAACAGTATTCAATGGTATTCCTGGGAAGGAATCAGGTCGGAGCAGCGTTCTGATTTAAAATGGTTAGTTATCTTGGAAAGTGAATGGCAGCAATCACTCTCTGAATCTGAATACTCCTTCGGGGAAATGCTTGATGCTTTTCTAAGCAGAATTGCTTCGTTAAACATCAGGCACCGTTTCATCCACAATGATCAAGATTTATTTAAATACTGCCTGGAAGCCTCATCGCTACCCGGAGAAATTTATCTGATTATAGCTACTCATGGAGATAAGGATGGATTGATTGCAGGGGATGGTTTGATTAATGCTCAACAAATTGTCCGGGCAATAGAACCCATAGGCAATTTACATCTTATTCACTTCAGCTCCTGTAATATAATGGGAGGTTCTATTCCAGATGAAATCCTGAATTCCAGATCTGAATGGCCTGGTGAATTTATAGTTTCAGGCTATACCAAAGACATTGATTGGGGAGGCAGTGCAGTCATTGAATTTTTTTACCTGGATATGATTTTCGACAAAAATCTCACCCCCCAACAGGCAGCTCAAGCGGTATTAGACGATATCAGATTTGCCGGAACTAATTCCACTGAGTGGATGGATAATTGCGGTTTTAAATACTTTAAACCACACTAAAATTATTGCAATTAAAACAACAAAGAAAACAAATTGATTTGTCCTTAAAATACTAATAAAATTGTATTATGGATATAATTTTTGATATATTACTTCATCCAGTTACTAAAATAGCGGCAATAGTAATTGCCCTATTGGTCATTGCAAGATATTTATTCAGATTTTTAAAACCTCTATTAATCCCTCCCCCCATCAATCTTGCTGATCATTTTCCCCTTGAAGTACTTGATAAAATATCCATCACCTTATTTGCCTTTGAAATTTCTCCCCCTAATTCCGATTCCCGCAAAATGAAGGATTTCCTTGATGAGCATGAATTTCTCTATCAGTTTAAAGATATTAAAAGCGATGAAAATTACCGGGAAATGGTTGAAGAATCCAGGCAGAAGAAATATCCCGCATTAATTATTAAATCTGATAACAATTCCCCTCGAATAATCATTGGTTTCAATAAAAAACAAATGAATCAGCTGTTAAAAGATATCTTCTCCCAGTATACTGAAATCAAAAACAAGTATTATAAACTGTCTTAATGCCAAAATTCATCCAGGATTATTTTTAATTGACTCAGATTGTCCACTGAAATGCGGTGAGACCATTCATCAGGAAGTATCTGGTCATAAATACTCTGGTTGTATCTGGAATCAACTAAAATAATAATACCCCTGTCCTTATCAGATCTGATAACTCTACCCCCCGCCTGCATAACTTTATTTGCCCCCGGTATAATATAGGCGTATTCAAAACCTCTGCTATAATTTTCCTCAAAGTAACTCTTTAAAATATTTAACTCCAGACAAATCTGGGGTAATCCAACTCCCACAATAATGACTCCGATTAGCTTGTCCCCGATCAAATCAATGCTTTCCGAAAAAACTCCTCCCATTACTGCAAAACCCAGCAAGGAAGCATTTTGTCCTGTTTGAAAATTTAAAAGAAATTTTTCCCGGGCTAATTCACTCATCGCCGGTTTTTGTACAACCGTATTGACCTGGGGGAAACAACTGACAAAAAACTGATGAACGCTGTCCAGATAACGGTAACTGGGAAAATAAACCATATAATTTCCTGTTTTTCCCTGAATTGAAGTTTGGATAATTTCCGCCACCTGCCGGAAACTTAAATGTCTCTTGCGGTAAGTGGTGTCAATATAACTGGTAGAAATTATCTTCTGATTCAACGGATTAAACGGTGATGGTAAATTTAAACTGTGATCAAGTTCATTTCCTCCCAGAAGCTGCTGATAGTAATCCAAGGGCTGAAGGGTGGCGGAAAAGAACACTGCACTGCGGACTCTGCAAATAGTTTCTCTTATCATTTTCGAAGGATCCATGCAAAACTGCTTTACAACCATATCCGATTTATTTATCTCTAGGTAGCTGGAATAATTTAAGTCATAGTATTCTGAAACCTTAACATAGAAAACTATATTAAAATAAAAATCAAGAATTTCATGATGGTGGGGATGATGCTCATTGTTGGCAAGCCATTGCTCTAAATAACCTGAAATATCCTTCAGTTGTTGAAGTAACTGCGAAAATGGTTCGATTTGCACTAAATAATGATAACCTTCGGTCATCTTACTTAAGTACTCAAAGCGTTCTATGATTTCACGGATTTTATCATTTATCTGTTTATAGTTAATTTTTTTCGCGATTTTTCGAAATTGACTTAATTGGATTTTTTCAGAATACATCTCTCGTGCCCGGGAAACCAAGTTATGAGCTTCATCTACAAGTAAGATGAAGGGCATTTTTTTAAGATATAAGAATCGTTTTAAATATACCCTCGGATCAAAGAAGTAGTTATAATCTCCTACTACCAGATCAGCCCATAATGCAATATCTAGGCTGAATTCAAAGGGACATAGTTGATATTTCCGGGCATATTGGGTAATTATAACCCGGTCAATAATTGTATGGTGATGTAAAATATCCCATATTGCCTCCCCCAAACGGTCATAGTAACCGATTGCATAAGGACAGCTATCCTGATCACATTTATCTGCTTTTTGCGGACAGATTTTTTCTTTAGCGGTAATTATCAATGCAATTATATGAAGTCCCTTATCCTTCATCCGGTTAAGGGTACTAATCACAATTTCACGGGTAAGGGTTTTTGCAGTCAAATAAAATATCTTCTCTACTTTTCCTGAACACATAGATTTCAGGGCGGGAAATATAGTGGCTGCAGTTTTTCCTATTCCGGTCGGAGCTCTGATAAAAATATTTCTTTCAGCATCTATAGCCTGTTCAATCCCGTTGATCATATCATCTTGACCATGCCTTAATTTTTCAAAGGGGAAATTCAACTGTTTAATTGACTGATTACGGACTTCCTGCCGTTGAACTTCGAAATCAATCCATTTAACAAATTGAAGTAAGATATTTAAAAAAAAAGCTTTTAGGGTTTTATAATCGTAGTTTTGGGAAATTGTTTTTTCCTGTAGGTTATGAATATTAAAGTATAATAGCTGAACATTTACTTCGGGGAGATCATTGATGGATGCATATAAATAAGCATAGCATTTTACCTGATTCCAATGGTGGTCGTTTGAATACTGCTCAACAGAAGATAAATCTAAACCAGTAGTCTTTATCTCTTCAATTAATGGAGGATCGCTGTTTTGATAAACCCCATCAATTCTGCCGTTGATATTAAAATGGTAGGAGTGAAATTCAGTTTGGTAGTTGAGGGCATATTCACTCTGATATCCATCTGTTTTTTTATGACTGCGCTGAATTCTGCGGTGAATTGTAATTCCCTCAGAACTTCTGGAAGTATCTCTCACCCCTGAACTTAGATTACCGGATAGAAAGACCCAGTTAATTAATTCCTTGACCGATATGGAAACCGTTCTATTATTAGCAGTTAAGTAATTACTTATCATCTAAATATAAAGATAAGTAATGTAATTAAAGTGTTCAATCTCCAATTATGAACTTACCATTCTTATAAATTACTTCTGAATCAGCGATAATTTCACTGTCTTCCCGCATGTCCGCAAGCAAATCCCAGTGGATGGTGGACTTATTCTCTCCCCTGCTGTCCGGGAGTGAATGTCCCAAAGCCATGTGGATGGTTCCCCCTATTTTTTCATCAAAGAGCATGTTCTTGGTAAACTCATTTATGAGGTAATTGGTTCCCACCGCAGCTTCTCCAAATCTTCTTGCCCCGGGAATACCCATAATCTGATCGAGCAGTTTCTGACCTTTTTCTGCCTTCCACTTAATGACCTGGCCATCTTTTATCTCCAGCAGGATATCCTCAATTTCATTTCCCATGAATATACCCGGATAGGAAAATCTAATTTTTCCATTAACTGAATCTTCAACCGGAGAGGTAAAAACTTCTCCATCGGGCATATTTACCTTTCCGTCACAGTTTACCCAAGGTCTTCCTTTGCAGCTGAATTCCACATCAATATCTTTTCCCCGGTACTGTATCTTTTCACACTTATTCAGGTAATTTACTATTTTTTGTTGATGGTCATGAAGTTCCTTCCACTTAGCCACAGGATCATCCTCAAAAATAAAGCAGGATTTCAGCAAAAAATTTTCATAGTCATCTAAACCCATCCCACATTCCTGAGATTGAGCATAGGAAGGATATTCGCATCCGCACCAGCGAAGTTCTCCATTCTTGGTTCTTTCAAAAAACCTTTCGGTAACCGGTGTATTTGATTCATTGGCAATTTTAATTTTTTGGGGATCCACTCGCTGTAACGATTTCAAGCTGTAAGGAGCGTTGATATTTAGAAAAACATCAAAATTATCCACGAAAAACAAGGCGGTGGGAGATAAATACTTAATTTGCTCTTCTGTTCCATAGTCCAATAGTATTTTCCCCATACCGCTGATGTTTAAAAAAGTTTCAGGATGCGCTCCTGCCAACACTGCTTCTTTATAACAGTACTTGACCAGAGGAGCGGCATTGGGAGTAGAACGTATCATGAGTTTTTCATTTTTTTTCAATTCTAAGCTGTAGTGGATTAGAACTTGGGCATATTTCTCATATATTGAAATCATTGTTCCTCCAATTTTTTTAAACAATATAACTTACCCATCAGCATAAATCTAAGAAAATTTATAAGTTTAAAATAATAAAATTAATTGATATACTGTTACCAAAAAATCAGGAGGTTTAGATGAGATTTTTGTTGATCTTTTGGTTAATCGGTATTTCCGCACTAAACATTTACGGTGAAGTGTTAAATCCAGATCCTGAAATTGTGGAAAGGGATGAGATTAAAGTTGTGGGATATCTGTCCCTTATCAGCATGAACCATAATTTGATTTCAAATTTATGGATGAGGTTCGGATCCAGAATGGAGGAAATCGAAAATGTGGTTAATTTCAACGAAATGATGGGGGTCTCTTATGACGGAGAACAGATGGATGATGACTACATGTTTTTCCACCTGGTGGGATACGAGGTTAGCGAAATCGGGGTTATTCCGGAAGGATTAACCTATCTGGTAATTCCCTCTCACCAATATGCCAAATTCACCCACAAAGGTGAAATTGACAAATTGATGGATACTTACAACTATATATACGGCGAATGGCTTGCTACCAGCGGTTATGAAATTGATGAAGATTTTTATGAGATTGAGTTGTACGACCAGCGTTTTAAAATGGGACCGCCGGATTCAGAATTTGATATTTACATCCCCATAAAATAATTTAAATCAAGGAAATGATATGTCCATGGAAATAATTTATGCCGCAGTCTTTTTTATATCCACTGTTTTGATTCCGGTGGAAGCTGATTACTTCACGTTATCAGTTGGAGATGAACAAGTCAGCTTTCAACAATGTAACGATACAAGCTGGCAGGGTATTTATGTGCCGGAAAACCAGGATATCGGAACCTGGATAATTTCCGGTAATCAGGTTATTGTAAGCCATCAACAGGAAGCGGATACCGTAGACCTCACTGAAGGGCTAGTAACTATTGAACAGAATGACCTTCATAATGCAGATTCCATAACTTCGTCCAAACATCTTTTCTCTACGGTGTATATAAGAAGAGAGGAAAATCAGATTACTCTTTATCAAAAGGAAAATTACGACTTACCCTATAGAGTTTATATCAGGTATTAACCTGTAATTACATATACATCTGTTAACTGGGGGATGGGTAGTGACTGCAGTTTGAAAATAATTATTTACATAACCAGATTGAAAAAGCACATTATCCTGCTCATGGCAATTATTTCAGAAGTAAAAAGGAGGAAAGGTGAAGATTGGAAGTATTCTGGCATTAATTTCCTTAACTGCATGCTCTTATCTTACTCCTAAGCAGTTGTTTTTCGAAAATTCACCCCTGGTAGTCAACTGTCCTTCTCAATGGAATTATCAGTTTATGGGAGACACTTTGATAATAGACTATGATTCACTGATCATCAGAATTAACTATGAATCAGATTCAGTTCAGGAAATTGATTTCAGGGTACTTCTTTACTATTTCAATAAAAGCCGGAATTTTCTCAGTTCAATGATAGACAACCTGGAGATACGGTGGGGTCCTTCTCTAATTGAAATGGGAAATATCAGCGGGGTGAAGGCAGTAGTAAATTATTTTCAAAGCAAAGACATCTTGGTTTACAACCTCCACCATTCCCATGAACATTTATTTACAGTTGTAGCTTTTTGTTCTGACCATTTAACTGAAGATGAAACAGTCACTGAAGAAATCATTTCAGAGATATCCTTCAGGGGAAATGTAAATACTGCAGAAACAAACCGCTATTACAATAATTTCGGCAAATACAGCATAAATGTCCCCCCGGATTGGGAAATAACCGAAAACCAGTCAATTCTCAGATGCAGAAGTCCCTTGGTCAGCAAGTTCAACAATGCCCATTGCAATTTGATCATCACCTCTAATCCTGTGGACAGCAGCTTCGATTTGCAATATCTATTCCGGGAAAACGTCAATCAACTGATCAGTTCTTCCGGGCTAATACAGGCAGAAGTTATTGAACAAGGATATGATACCATTGATGGCAGTGAAAGCATGTGGCTCCATTACAGGTACGGAGTTGCAGATTACACCATGCTGGCTACCTCTTATATTTTAATCATGGATGGGATTTCCTACACCTTATCCTATCATTCCCCTGCGGATATTTTTCCTAAGGCTAAAACTGATTGTGAACAGATTATTGCTTCACTGAAGCTAGGACAAAATACAACTGACTTACTTCCGGATTCACTAACTTTAGAAGAAAAAAACCGGTTCATAAATTATCCGGGCAATTATTCGGTAATATTTCCGGTGGACTGGGAGTTAATTTACCTAAATCCTGATCAGTCATCAATTTGCTTTATAAGCCCCCCGGAAAATGTAACTGATTCAATTCAGGAAAACTTTTTATTTAACTATTCAAATCAATGCAGCAGTTACCAGAGTGCATCTGATTTCTTTGAAGATTATGTGGATTCTCTTGGTTTAAATTATCCCGGTTTCACTGTATTGGAACAAGATTCAGTTTTAATTGATTCAACAAATTTCATCTGGTTTATCTCCACCATTGATCAACCAGCATTCTTTGAAAAATTTTTAAGCTACGTTACTATTAAAGATACCTTTTGCTATTTAGTTACCTTCACCGCCAGTAAAAAAACATTTGACGGTTATGTCAACCTGGCTAGAAAAATCATGGAAACATGGAATTTTCAGGATTTCTCTGCTAACACTTCAATCTCAGATCTTGATGAAGACTTTCGATATGTAAATTATCAGGGAAATTACTCAGTTATCTTCCCCCCAAACTGGATAATAACCAATCTTGGCAAAATTGTAGTGGCAAAAGGAGTATTGGAATCACTTGATGATGATTTCCAGGAAAATATTACAATTCTAACCAGGGACAGTTTAGGCATTTTCAGTAATTTAACCGATTATTTTGAAAACAATCTAAACCAATTAAGTGAACAAACTGATAATTTCACCCTGTACCAACAAGGAGATTATGAAGTTGACAATTATCCTGCAAAATTTGCCGTTTACTCCTATGATTTATTTCAGAAAGAAATAAAATTTTGTTCAATAAGCATTTACCGCTCTCCCCGAATTTATACAATTACCTTCCAGGATTATCCCCGGGATTTCCAGCGTCATTTGCCTGTTTTTTATGAAATTATGAAAACTTTTAAGATGATTTAGAATTTTTTCAAGAAAATTAATCGGAAAAATACTTATTAATATATTTTTTTAATATTTCCTTTGCCTCCGGCTCGCACTTGCCGCAGCCGGTGCTGATCTTGGTCTTTTCCTGAAGCTGTTTAAAATTTCTAACTCCTTCTAATACTGCCTCTTCAATATCCTCTTGGTTAATCTGTTGACATTCACAGATTAGTTTGGATTTTAGATCAGTTTTAACTTTATCCGACATTCCATGTTTCATATAATAATCATCTATTGCCGCTCTGAGCGCTTTATCCCCCAAAACTGAACAATGAATTTTACGGTCAGGCAATCCCCCCAATTCTCTTAAAATATCTTTGGGGGTTAAACTATACGCTTTTTCCAAAGTCATCCCCTTAACCATTTCTGAGAGAACCGAAGTGCTGGCAATAGCACTGGCACATCCATAAGTCTTCCATTTACAATCAGTTATAGTTAATTTTTCCGGATCAACTTTAATGTACATCACCATCTGGTCTCCGCACATGACATTTCCCACCATCCCCCGGGCATGGTAATCGAATTCCTGATCATTTAAAAGAATATTGCGGGGATTAATAAAATGTTCCTTCACCCTATCTGAATACAGCCAATTTTCATTTTCCATTGCATTTTCCTTTGTGGTAAATAGTGGACATTGATCTAACTTTTTTGATCACTTGTTTTAAACGGTCAATCACAAAAACAATATCTTGTTCAGTATTTTCCCGACCCAAACTAAATCTAATCGAGCTGTGAGCCCACAATTCATCCAAACCAGTAGCCAAAATTACATAGGAAGGCTCCAGGGAACCGGATGAGCAGGCAGAGCCAGTGGAAACTTCAATGCCTTCAAGGTCAAGGTAAAGCAGTATTGACTCGCCTTCTGCCCCGCTAAATGACACATTTAAAGTGTTGTACAGGCAATCCTCAGGATGTCCGTTAAAATGCACATCTTCAATATTTTTCTCTATTCCCTGCTTTAACAAGTTTCTGAGATTACTAATTCTATTAAAATCTAACTCCATTTCCTCGCTTCGTTTTTCAATAGCCTTGCCCAGTCCGACGATACCCAGAGTATTTTCAGTTCCTGCCCTGCGATTTCTCTCCTGATGCCCTCCTCTGATCAGGGGGCAGTAGTGAGCTTGACTGCTTACATACAGTGCTCCAATCCCCTTGGGTCCGTAAATCTTGTGACCGGAAAGAGTCAAAAAATCCACCCCTAATTTGCGTACATCTACCGGTATCTTTCCCACTGCCTGTACAGCATCAGTATGCATCAAAGCATTTTTATGATGAACCAGCTCAGAAATTCTTTGAATATCCTGGATAGTTCCGATTTCATTGTTAGCCATCATAACTGAAACCAACCCCACTTTTTCATCTAAATTGTCTTCTAAATAATTCAGATCAATTTTCCCATACCGATCAACCGGTAAATATATAACTTCTATGCCTTTATCCTTTAAACACTTAGAGGTTTCCACTATACAGGGATGTTCAATGCTGGTGGTGATTATTTTTCGCTTGTTACAATGGTCAAAGCCGCATCTCAGTGAAGAACAGGCAATAGATTGGAGGACAGTATTATTGCCTTCTGAACCACTGCCAACAAAAATTATCTCTTCCGCCCGGGCATTAATAAATGAGGCAATCTGCTGACGGGATTGTTCAATTAATGCCCTTGCCCTTCTGCCCAAGGTATGCAAACTGGACGGATTGCCGTATTCATTTATATTGTCTATCATAAATTCAGCTACTTCCGGATGAATGGGAGTAGTTGCATTGTTATCCAGATAAATAATTTTCTTATTCAAGATACCTCCAGAAATTTTATAAAAGAATTATGAATTCCTGTTGTTTCTTGCTGATTATAATTCATCACTAAGCGGACTTCAATATTATATTGATATTTATGCATTTTTAAAATTTACCCCTGCCGTTTAGCAAAACTTCAACTCTGTAATTATCTTAACTTTCAATATGCTAATATATTTTGCAGTCTTGTTCATTTAACCTGGTGTTAAAATTATTAACACCGGTTAAATTACTTAAAAACGAATTTTGTCATTCCAGATGTAAAAAATGTTTATATTGCCTGAAAATATATATTTTTAGTAATTTTGTAATTCACATTATTACGTGGTTTAATTTTTTGGCACAAAAATTGCTTAAATATTATAAATTGAAAAACAAGGAGGAAAAATGAATAATAGAGTTTTATTGATTGATGATGAACAATCCTTCAGGAGGACTTGTTCAGTAGGATTAATGCAGAATGGATTTGAAACTGTTCCCTGTGAAAACGGAATCAGCGCATTGAAAAAACTGGAGTTGTTTATGCAAAACAACCTCCCTCCAGTTTGCGCAGTAGTGGATATTAAACTTCCGGATATTGACGGAGTAAGATTAGTTAAAATTATTAAATTTAAATATCCTGACCTTCCCATAATCTTAATATCCGCATATGCTGATTACCTACAGTCCGATGAGGTAAAAGAACTGGAAGTAAATGCAATACTGGAAAAACCATTTAATATTGATGAATTAACTGAAAAATTCAAAAATATCACTGAAATACCAGCTTCTCCAGATGAAAAAACTGAAAAATCAGTTCACAGTGCCTACATAATGCTTAAATTGCAACATACTGCGGATGTCTATGACATTTACCAAAAGCTTTATTACCATAAAAATGTTCTTTACTGTGATGCTACTAACGGTGATTACGACATAATTTTGCTGGTTCAAGATAAATCTGCAGACCAGTGTGTTAAATTTTTTAACAATGAAATTCAAACCATTCCTGAATTAGAACATGCAGAAATCTGTCCTGTACATAATTTAATTCTGGAAGAAAGTACGATTTCTATATTAAATCTTGCAGACAAGGCATTTACCGAAGATGAATATCTCTCTCCTAAAAAATTCGACAAGAATAAAGTATCATCATATTTATTTCTAAAAGTTGAGCCGGAAAAGATTGAAGATATTTATCCTTCTTTAAAACTTAACAAACATGTAATTTACTGTGATTATACCTCCGGTTACTACAATTTTGTGATTTATTTAGAAGGCACTCATTATCATAAAATTGATAAAATCATTGAACAAGAAATTTTAACTAATCCCGGAATTTTAAAGGCAGTTGAATTCCCCATCATCAATATGATGGAAATGTAATAGTGGAAATGCACATGAAGACTACACCCTCTAAGAAAAAGTTTAAAGTTGATCTAATTAATCTTAAATCTCAACAAGGATCTCTGATAAAACTGCTTCAATCAGCCCAGGAAACCTACGGTTATATTCCTGAACCGGCAATATACAATATCAGTGAGTTAGTGGGAATATCTCCGGCGGAAATTTACGGGGTGATTACTTTTTACTCTCAATTCAGACTAAAACCATTGGGCAAATATGTTATTAAAATTTGTGAAGGGACTGCCTGTCATGTCAATGGAGCCAGGGAAATTCTCCGAGCCATAAAAAATGAGCTGGGAATTGGAATTGATGAAACTACTGATGATGGTTTATTCACCATGCTTTCAGTAGCCTGTTTAGGCTGCTGTTCTCTCTCCCCGGTAATAATGATTAATGACAAAACCTATGGCAAATTAACTCCTGAAAAGATCAGGTCAATATTAAGAGAATATAAATGATAAGCAGATAAGTTAATTGAAGTTTTCATGATAAACAATACTGCCAATTCCGGGGAGAATGTATGAAAAAAGTAAAAGTAGGCATGGCAACCTGTGGAATTTCAGCAGGAGCTGAACAGATATATAAAATCCTTCAGGATTCAATCCAAAAAAACGATATTGAGGTGGAATTAGTTGAAACAGGATGTATGGGAAGGTGCTTTCAGGAAGTTTTAGTTGAAGTTGAAGATAAAAACCAGAATTACCTTTATGGAAATGTAACTCCGGAGAAGATAAATCAAATTATCCATCAGCATTTAATTGATAATAAACCGGTAAACCAATATCTAGCGCTAGATTTAAACAACCAAAGTGAAGATCAGTTTTTTCAAAAACAAAAACGAATTGTATTAAGAAACTGTGGAATTATTGATCCCACCTCAATAGAGGATTATATATCCAGGGGGGGGTACCAGGCACTGAAAAAAGTTCTAAAAGAGTTAACTCCGGAACAGGTTATCCAAGAAATAGACAGCTCAGGACTCAGAGGAAGAGGAGGAGGAGGTTTTCCCACCGGAATGAAATGGAGTTTTGCCAGAAAAGCGGAGGGAATTAAAAAATACATCATCTGCAATGCAGATGAAGGTGATCCGGGGGCATTTATGGACAGAAGTGTATTGGAAGGCGACCCCCATTCAGTGATTGAAGGAATGATCATTGCTGGTTATGCAATTGGTGCCTGCCTGGGTTATATCTATGTTAGAGCTGAATATCCCCAGGCTATCCAAAAACTCAAAACAGCAATTGAGCAATGTCACCGGCAAAACTATTTAGGGGAAAATATATTAAACAGTAATTTCAGCTTCGATCTGATTATAAAGGAAGGGGCAGGAGCATTTGTGTGTGGAGAGGAAACTGCATTAATTTCCTCCATAGAGGGTAAACGGGGGGTTCCTCGAATTAGACCCCCTTTTCCCGCAGTCAAGGGATTATGGGGTTGTCCTACCAGCATAAACAATGTGGAAACTTTTGCCAATATTTCCTGGATAATTTTAAACCGCGCAGATAAATTTTCTCAGCTGGGAACTGCTAAAAGCAAGGGAACTAAAGTTTTTGCCCTGGCCGGTAAAATTAAACGAAGCGGATTAGTAGAAGTACCCATGGGAATTACAATTAATGAAATCGTTTATGAGGTGGGAGGAGGAATTATCAACAACCGCCAATTCAAAGCAGTTCAGATGGGAGGACCTTCCGGAGGGTGCATTCCTGCCAGTATGGGTGACTTAAAAATTGATTACGATGAGATAACCAGCACCGGAGCGATAATGGGTTCAGGGGGGATGATTGTTCTGGATGACTCTAACTGCATGGTGGATGTTGCCAAATTCTTTTTATCTTTCACTCAAAACGAATCATGCGGAAAATGCACTTTTTGCCGTATAGGAACCAAAAGAATGCTGGAAATACTGGAAAAAATCTGCCTGGGGCAAGGAGAATTAGAACATCTGGATATACTGGAAGATCTTAGCTATCAAATCAAAAAGACCAGTTTATGCGGATTAGGTCAAACTGCCCCCAATCCTGTGCTCACCACCCTTAAATACTTCCGGGACGAATATCTGGCTCATATTCAGGACCATCGCTGTCCTGCAGGAGTTTGCTCAGCCCTGCTAACTTATCAAGTCAATCCTGATCTGTGTAAAGGCTGTACACTGTGTGTAAAAAAATGTCCGGTCAATGCAATCCAGGGAGAAAAAGGAGAAACTGCCTATATTGATCAGAATAAATGTATAAAATGCGGGCAGTGTTTTGATGTGTGTAAATTCAAAGCAATAATTAAAAATTAGGGGATTTTATGAGTTTAATTGAGATAACTGTGAACGGTGAAAAAATTAAAACACAATCAGATCAAACTATACTGGAAGTTATATCTCAACACCAATTAGATAATATCCCCACTCTTTGTCATGATCAAAGAACTACTGCTTACGGGTCATGTTTTCTATGTGTGGTGGAAGTTAAGGGGATCAACCGACTGGTCCCTTCCTGCTGCACCTTGATCAAAGAAGGGATGGAAATAATCACCAAATCCGAACAGATAATCAAGGCAAGGAAGACTGCTCTGGAATTATTATTATCCAATCATTATGCTGATTGTATCGGACCCTGTAAAAACAATTGCCCCGCTGGAGTTGATGCTCAAGGTTATATTTCACTTATATCTCAAAACAAATATCATCAGGCGGTAAAATTAATAAAGGAAAACAATCCCCTTCCTTTATCCATAGGCAGAATTTGTGTGAGGGACTGCGAATTAGCCTGCCGCAGAAATTTAGTTGATCAGCCGGTGGGCATAAATTACCTAAAGCGGTTCAGTGCAGATATTGACATTGATAATCCCTGGACTCCTTCCTCTTCTCCCTCCCTAAATAAAAAAATTGCCATCATCGGGGGAGGACCTTCCGGATTAACCTGCGCTTATTATTTAAATTTATACGGCTACCAGGTCACTATTTTTGAAAAACTGCCTGAATTAGGAGGGATGCTGCGTTACGGCATACCTTCCTACCGTCTTCCCAAAGATGTTTTAGATCAGGAAATAAGCTGGATAGTGAACCAGGGAATTGAAGTTGAACTGAACTGTGAATTTGGAGTTGACCTCAGTTTGCCCCAATTAACTGCAAAAGGTCATGAGGCGGTATTCCTGGCGCCCGGAGCCCAGAATCCAAGATTTATGAAAATTCCCGGAGAACAATCCCAAGGGGTTTTATTTGGAGTGGAGTGGTTGAGATCTCTGCATACCCGGGGTATTCCTTCCCTGCAGGGAAAAATAGTGGTAGTGGGAGGTGGAAACACTGCTATTGATACAGCCAGAACTGCGCTGCGCTGCGGAGCAGATTCAGTTGTAATTATTTACCGGCGTTCCCGTAAAGAAATGCCGGCTAATGATGATGAGATAAAGGCGGCTTATGAAGAAGGTATAGAATTCAAGTTTTTGACTAATCCGGTTAAAATCAATACTGACCATCAAGGTAAAATATCTTCGGTCACCTGTATGAAAATGAAACTGGTGGAAACAGATGCCCACAGCAGGCCTAAACCGGTTCCCCTGGAAAATTCTGAATTTTCAATAAACTGCCAGGGATTAGTCAGCGCCATCGGGCAAGTTGTTGATACTCAGAGTTTTAACTCCATAGAAAATTTAAAGATTAATTTCAGCAACACTATCCTGGTTGATCAAACTACCTTGGAAACTTCTGTGCCCGGACTTTTTGCAGGAGGAGATGCAGTGACCGGTCCCTGGACGGCAATAGGAGCAATTGCCCAGGGTAAAAGGGCAGCTATATCCATTGATCAATATTTAACTGATCGTACTCATTTAAAACTACAAAAACCAGTGGTCAGCTTAAAGCAGAACTTCCAGGAAGTTACCTCCGGGGAATACTCCCAATATCCGAGAATAGCCAGGGAAAAAATGCCTGAACTTAATATTGACCAAAGAATAGATAATTTTGATGAAGTTGAACTGGGATTAACTGCAAAGCAAGCTAAGGGTGAAGTCCTCCGGTGTTTACAATGCGGATGCAGTCAATATCATGACTGCCAGCTAATTGCTTATGCCCGGGATTATGAAATTGATATTACCCGGTTTAGCGGCGATTTTAGAAGATATCCGGTAGATAAACGTCATCCTTTTATCATTTTAGATCCCAATAAATGCATTAACTGCGGAAAATGTGTCCGCACCTGCTCGGAGATACTTAAAGTTTCAGCTATCGAATTCATCCACCGTGGTTTCAGAGCCATAGTCAAACCAGCAATGGAAAAAGCATTGTTAGATACAAACTGTGTCAGCTGCGGGAACTGCATAGATGTCTGCCCCACCGGAGCTATTACTGAAAATTTACCATTAAATATTGCAGGAACCCTGCCCCGTCAGAACAAATCAACCTTATGTAACTACTGCTCTCTGGGCTGTCAATTGAATTATCAGGTTGTAGATGACCAAACCTATTACGTTACCAATAGAACTGATGAGGTCATCCAAGGGTTTAATCAAGGTTATCTCTGCGTCAAGGGTAGATTTGGCTATCGTTTTAATATTGAAGAACCGCGGATTAATAAACCGGTAATCAAAAGAGGTCATCAGCATATTGAAACTGAGTACTGGGAAGCATTTGATCATATTGCAGATAAATTAAACAAAATTATCCAGCAGCACGGAAAATCATCAATTGCTCTATTTGGTTCCCCCAAGTTGTCCAACGAATCATTATACCTGATTGGGAAATTGGGCAGGGCAGTTATAGGCACTAATAATATTGCCTGCTTATCCCATCTTGTTCATAATCCCCCGGTTAGCTGCTTAAATGAGGGAATGGGTATTACTACTTCCACTGCCTGTTTAGAAGATCTTGCTCACGCTGATGTCATTGTGGCTTTAAATGCCGGTTTAAATGAAGAGAACCTGATCATGGAGCTTCAAATTAAACAGGCACAGAAAAGAGGGACTAAACTGGTTTTAGTTAGTTGTTCAGAGGAAAAGCTTACCAAATTTGCTGACCTGTGGATAAACTCAGTGAAAGGCACCAATACTTTATTAATGGATCTGATTATGGGTGAAATTATCAGTAAGCAGATCTATCCTGTTAACCATGTAGGTGAATTCACCCGGGGATTTGAAAATTTAAAGAAATTTACCACCCAACTGGACTTAGAGAAAGTTTCATCCATCACCGGAGTGTACAAAGATAAAATAAACCAGATGATAAATTGGCTTTCCCCCAGAAATAATAAAGTTGTATTTATTTATAACCTGGAAAATTCAGCCCAGCGTTCAGCTAATGATGTTAAATCAATCTTCAATTATCTGGCATTGACCAACCGTCTTCAGGGTAAAGGAAATGGTCTGCTTTTATTTAAAAAATATTCAAACAGCTCTGGAATTATTGACATGGGCATCCATCCTCAATACCTTCCGGGTATGGTGAAGAAATCAGACCATCCCTGGATAGACAAAATTTCCCAACTATGGGGATGTGACCTGGAAAATTTAACCGAACCCGTTGATATTTCAGAGAAATTAATTCAGGGAAAAATTAAGGCTGCCCTTATATTTCAGGAAGATCCTTTGCGGTACAATGAAAACATTCACTTATTCAACAACCTGGAATTTTTAGTGGCAGCAGATTATGTCCCCACCTTTACCACTCGGGAAGCTGATGTGGTGCTGCCTTTGAAATATCATCTTGAACAATCAGGGACTTACACCAGTTGTGATAACCGGATTCAGAAAGTAAATCCCATCATCAACCATGCTAAATTAATGGATAATTACCAGATAATATGTGAATTGGGGAAGAGATTTAATCCTGCCTTCACCTATAATTCCAGTGATCAGGTTTTCCAGGAAATAAAGAAAGCAAATCGTTTTTATACCAAAGCCCAGTTTAATAAATCCTGGTCAAAACATATTTTCAATAATCATCAATATCTGACTCCGGATAAAAAATTACATTTTATGATTTACGATATTGATTTGACCACTTATCCTTATTATCAGAATGAATTGCTTTCAGATGAAATATTTTATAATGAAAAAATAAAATCGAAACTAAGTATCTAATATGGAAAGAGGATTTAAGTGGCTTGCTGAAATTCTGGATGATGTAGTTATCATCAACAGCAAATACAGCATTAAATTTTTAGGAAGAAATATTCATAAATACTTGTTTAATGAAAAAAAAATAAACTTCACCAATGTCCTCAAAAATTTTTCGGAATCTGATGCCACAGAACTTAAAACTGCCTTAAAAAATTCATTAGACCGTAAACAAGCTCAACAAGTTAAACTGAAAAAAAAAAGAAAACCAATTTACATCATTGCCAACCGGCAGCAGCAGCCCTATTTTCTTGGCTCCATTAATAAGAAAATTTCCCAGGCGGAAAGAATTCACCACGATTTAGATGAAAGAGTTAAAGAGCTGGAATGTTTATACCGTATTAGCTACGAATTGGACACCAACGATCTGGATCAAGCTCTGGAAAATTCAGTTAATCATCTGGTTCAAGCTTTTCAATATCCTGAAATTACTTCAGCTCATATCAATATAAATCAGAAAATTTTCACCAACCAATCTAACTTTAATAATCCGGGATTAGTCTGTCTTGCCCGGGATATCACCGTCAATGATGTTAAAATTGGCGAAGTAAAAATTTGTTATCACCGGAAAGAGAAATTTATAACCGAAGAAAAAAAATTGTTAAATGAAATTACCTCGCTGATTTCCAAAACCATTGAAAAAAGAGACCTGAGAATAGAATTAGGACAGTATTTAGGTAAATTAGAGGAACTAGTTAAAATCAAAACAAATCAACTTGAAGAATCCAGGAAAAGATACCAGGATTTATTCCATAATGCCCCTGACAGCATTACTATTTCTGATACCAAGGGACAAATCATTAAAGCAAATGAGGTTTTCAAAAAATTAGTTAAATATCCTGATGGCGATGATTTGAATTATGTAAAGCATAAACTGATAAAAAAGGCTACTAAGACCTGGCATGAGATTGTACATGAGTTGCATCAAAAAAAATATTTAAAAGGATTTGAATTAACGGTGGTGGATAAAAACGGCACTTTATATCCGGTTATCGGTTCCTTCCGCTTGTTTAATTCACCCCAAGGTGAACAAATTGAAGCTATTTTCAAGGATATTTCTACAAAAAAAGAACAGGAAAATAATTTAATTGCTCAGAAGAATAAACTGGAAAAAATTGTAAAGGAAAGAACCAAGGACCTGGAACATCAAAAACACCTTCTGTTGATGAAAAATAAAGCATTGATTAGACTGACCGGGGAATGTTACCGGAGCAGGAAAAACCTGGAAACTTTATTCAGCGCAATTACCGATCCCATTATTGTGGTGGACCATGAACTTAACATTGTTAAATCCAATAAAGAATATATTAACAGCGGGGAAAAATGTTATAAGAAAATATTCAATATTGATACCATCTGTGAAAACTGTCCGGTGATTACTTCTTTTCAAACTAAGACCTCTGTTACCCTGGAGAGGAAAATTGATAAAAATTATTACATGCTGCAGGCTTATCCAATTATCAATAAACAGGGAGAAGTGGAAAATGTGTTGGAAGTATGTAATGATTTGACCAGGGAAAAACAGATGGAGATGCAGCTAATTCAAACTGATAAACTGGCCTCATTGGGAAAAATAGTCTCAGGAGTAGCTCACGAGATTAACAATCCTAATACATTCATCAAAGGGAATATCAATATCCTCAAAGAATCATTGAAGGATATGCTGCCAATTCTAGATCAGATTTACTGTTCTAACCAAGATTTAAAAATTGCCCGTTTGGACTACCCTGTTTTTAAGGAAAATATTTTAGTTTTAATTGAGGATATGCAGGAGGGAACTACCCGCATAAAGAAAATAGTGGATGACCTTAGAAATTTCGCCAGAAGAGATGAAGGATTGTTGACTGAATCTGTAAATGTCAACCAGGTTATTGAAAACAGCATTAGATTGGTTGAAAAACAAATTAGAAGAAATTCCGAACTCAAAATCAAACTAAACCCCATCCTTCCAAAAATAAAAGGTAATACTCAAAGATTAGAGCAGGTTATGGTCAATCTGCTGATCAATGCTGGACAAGCAATAGAAGACAAAGCCGGAGAAGTATCTGTGGAATCCCGCTGGGACCAAAACAACGGAAAAATTATAATCTATGTCAAAGATAACGGTTCAGGGATGGACCAGGAAACTATCCAGCACATATTTGACCCCTTTTTCACCACCAAGAAAAACCGGAGCGGCACCGGTTTAGGACTTTCCATCGTCTACGGAATAATTGAAGAACATTTAGGAAAAATTGAAGTATTCAGCATGCCAGGGCAAGGATCCACATTTAAAATTTCCCTTCCCACCATAAGTTAACCATGAATAAAGTAATTATCATAGATGATGATCAAGCGATATTAAACTATCTTAAGATTATGCTTCTGCAAACCGGAAAGTTCGAAGTCACCTTATTGGGTGATAGCACCAAAGCACTGGATATTCTGAAAAACAAATCCTTTGATCTTCTGCTTCTGGATATGGATATGCCCAAAGTCAGCGGATTAGATATATTGAAATTTATAAATGAGCAGAATATCCCTATAACTACCATAGTACTTACCGGAGTGGAAGATGTTGATTTGGCAATATCCGCAATGAAATTAGGCACCTATGACTATCTTTTAAAGCCGGTGGAAGAAAAAAAATTAATTTCCATCATGGAAAAAATAGTTAAACTGGATTTGCCGGAAAAAGAAGTTTGTGCCAGCGAACTTAGTAAAAAACTGAAATATCCTCAATGCTTTGCTCATATAATTACTGATGATGAAAAAATGTTGAAAACATTTCAACAAGTGGAGCAAATTGCCCCATCGGATACAGGAGTTTTAATCTGGGGTGAAAGCGGTACTGGTAAAGAATTGGTAGCCAAAGCAATCCACCAGATAAGCCCCCGGAATAATAAAAAATTCGTAGCAGTAAATGCAGGACTATTTGCCAATGAATTATTCTCCTCGCAATTTTTCGGATACACCAAAGGAGCTTTTACCGGCGCGGATACAGATAAGCATGGTTTTATTGAAGAAGCTCATCAGGGCACTTTATTTTTAGATGAAATCGGCGAACTTTCCCTGCCCATACAGGTTAAACTACTTCGTTTTCTTCAGGAAGGAGAATTTTACCGGTTGGGTTCCACTGAGTACAGAACTGCAGATGTGAGGATTATTGCCGCAACTAATAAAAATCTTTTTGACGAAATAAATAAAGGCACCTTTAGAAAAGATCTCTTCTTCAGGCTAAATATTAACTCAGTTTTCCTTCCTCCGTTAAGGGACAGGAAATCTGATTTACCTAAATTGGCTTATTATTTTCTGGAAAAATTCAGCAAATTACACCAAAAAAATATAAATAAAATATCCAAGCCGGTTTTAAATCTGCTGGATTATTACAATTATCCGGGAAATGTCAGGGAACTTATGAATATCATCAACAGTGCAGTAATTGTAGAAAATAAATCAGAAATACGAAAGGATTCCCTCCCTGTTTATTTTCTGGAAGCTACTCAATATAAAATTTCAAATCAAATTATCCCCTCATCCTTAACTGAACTAGAAAAAAATCACATTAAAAAAACACTGGATTTCACTAAATGGAACAGAAGTAAGGCAGCTGAAATCCTGAAAATATCCAGGGTAACTTTAATATCGAAAATAAAAAAATATAATCTCTCTCCCCTACCCCCGTCAGAAAAGTAAATTAAATTTTGCACTGATGCAACGGTTGCCGTTATTTAAGCTGAGAAAATACACCCCAGGGGTAAAGGATTTTAATGTAATATTCACCTGCTGGCTGCCCGGAGTGAGGTGATATTTCTGATGAATTATCTTCCTTCCGGATAAATCAAAAATATCCAGCTGAACCTGGGAGGAAACAATAAGGCTTAAGTTTACGGTTAATACACCATCTGCTATTTGCCACGAATAATCTTCACTTCCATTGCTTAGGGGGGGAGTTTGGGGAGTACTGCTGTACTGAAAAGACCATTTAAGGGCATCAAAAGCAATTTTTCTACCCTGAATACCAGTGGCGTCTCCAAGATAGACATAATCTCCGCTGCTGTCAAATTGATATCCTCCCAACAAAACCCACTGATTGGAATATTGACTCTGATCTAATATAACTGTATCCATCCCCAGGGTATGATGAACTTTATATATTGCCTGCTGAGCATCGGCATTATCTCCGGGGATCCAAGCATATAAGTGGTAATAACCATTGCAGGGCAACTTAGGAGTCCAGGTGGCATAGCAAGTATCAATCCCCTGGGCTGCGGTGGTATAAGTCCACCAGTAATGTCCTGCATATCCGTTAACCCCGTCTCTCCAGTAACCCATACGGGCAGGGGGATCATTGTATAAAGTAAATCCGTCATATTGTAAATCGTCCACAATGCTATCCGCAGGAGCAGGCATATCTCCTCTGCTGGTAACTGCCCAGTACACCTGATTTAAATTTTGATAACCGTTGTTGTAACCAGGCCAGTCATACCGGGAATACTTTCCGTCATAACTGGGATATCCAGCAGTGTTTTTGTTGCCATAGGGATCGTTAAATATTAAGGTATGCCAGGTGGAGACCTGACCTAATGCTAACACTAAATGTCCTGAACCGGTCAACCCCACACATAAAGAAAAAGGGAAACCTGAATCAATTTCACTAACCACCTCATTAAAAGAAGGATAGTCAATGCGGTCAGCATTTAGGTGGTGCTGGGAAATGTAATCAGCCATCCTTGAATAAGGTGAATAACTCCCATACCACATGAAACCATAACCTCCCTGGGCAGGATTATTACTAGGATCTAAGGCTTCCCAGTTGTATTCAGTGGAAAAATAATGATATCTTTCACAGACATATCTGCCCATACTGCTGGGGTGACCATAAGGGCTTGTACACCAGCAGTCCCAGGGGGGTAGTTTCTTATAATAGTCAATTGCCATTATCGCAGTGGTGGGGGCGCAAGCCCAGTGACCGTTAAACCAATCGGGCACATCGTAAACCTGGTGATAATAAGGAACATCAAAAGAATCACGGGGATAGCAGTCATTTTCCGGAAGTAAATGTTCAAGGGGAAATATTGAATAATGGTCATCCCATTGTTGCTCAATTACTAAACAATTATTCACAATTTCCGCTTTAATTAAACAAGGTTCATTCATCTTTGCATATATTATCTGATTATCTGTCAGGAAACGGGGAGAAATCTCATAATCATCTAAACTGTGGGTGAGTTTAATTTTATCAAAACCTCTATAATCCGAGATGAACAAATCGGAATTGATTAATTTTAAATTTTCTGATTGCTGAACTGAATAAATTAAATTTTCACCCGAAGGATCCCAGCAGTACTGACTTCCCTGGCCCAAACTGTAGTTAACCTCTTCATTTAAATCATAAACCCAAATCTGTCCGCCCAAACTTGAAAAAGCCAATCTTTGCCGGTTAGGTGACCACCGGGGATTGCAAAATCCTCCCGGTAGATTCTGAGTTACCCATACTTTCTCATCGCTGCTGAGATTGAGAATCCAGATTTGATCATTCTGATCATTATAGGCAATGAAATTCCCTCGGGGAGAGACCGCAAAATCATTTACATAATAACCTAAAAAGTAAAAATATGTGGAGTCAGCACAAATTCTATAAAGGGTGTCCTCTATACTAAAAAACACCTGATGGGGATGGGCAAATCTAACTTGTCCGCATTGTTGCACCGGTGAATGAAGCTGATAAATACAATGATCATCCAGGTCATACAGGGCAGGAAATTGAAGGCCACTGCGGTCAATATGCTTAAATCCAATTAAATTACCGGAATAATCATAATCCACATATCTTCCACATCCCGGAGTATTCACTAATATCTGCACATTGTCATTTAGCGAATACAGAGAAGAGTAATAATTGTCCGTGAATACAATGCCCCCAGTGGTTAGCACTGGATCGGTAAAATAATATTGAGCTTCTCCGCTTCTATCAGTATTTACATTAACTGCCGATATTAACATAGAATTCAGCAGTAACTTCAATATAAACCAAAACATATACTTATTATCGTAATTTTTTTTAATTCAGGCAAGTTGATAAATTTATATTGACTTTTCCTGAAAAAGATTTATTTTTGGCTAAGGTTCAAAAAAGGAGGAAAAGTGCCAACTAAAGAACCTAAAAGAACAAAGCAAGCCAAGCCCAAAAAAACGGTAGGGACCAAAAAGAAAGCTGTCAGCAAAACTGCTAAACCCAAAAAAACCACTACCAAGACTGCCAAACCAAAAACTGCTAAAACCAAAAAAACCACTGTCAAGACTGCCAAAGCAAAAACCACCAAAACTAAAAAAACCACTGCCAAAACTGCCAAACCTAAAAAAACCACGGCTAAAACTTCCAAACCAAAAACTACCAAGTCCAAAACTGCCAAAAAAACTGGAGGTAAAAAAACAAAAACCAAATAACTGATTGGATCTTTTGAACTACTCAAAGGCAGGAAACGATGACTATCTGTAAGAGGGACAAGCACAAAAAGAAAAAAATCAAAAATCAACAACAAGCTAAATTAAATTCTCCAGTTAAAAACAAGAAAAAGAAGAAAAATAATTGATTTTATTTAATTTATCAGCCCCTGAATTAAGGGGCTGGTAGTTTAACTGCACATAAAGTTTAATCAGATAGTAAAGCTATTATATCACCAAAAAATTTTATTT
>LKUE01000302.1 GCA_001412365.1 Desulfuromonas sp. SDB
GATCTAGCCGGAATAAGGGCGATAAAAAATGCTTCACCCTTGCCTCCTCTGCCTGAACGCTTTGGAAGTTCTGCATCAGTTCATTTCTTTTTTGAACACAGGAGTAACTAGATGAAAATAATTAAATTTTTAATTTTAATATGTTTATTGGCTAACCCGGTCCTGGGACAGGACATCTACGTGGGCATATCCGCTTACGGAAGACAGCAGATGGATATTGCAGTATTGCCGTTTTTGTCCTCCCGGGAGATGGAATCCACTGCTGAGCAGATGACCGAAATACTGAATTATGACTTGAATTACAGCCTTTATTTTTCCCTGCTGGAAGATTTTGAACTTCCCGGTTATTCCGATGTATTCACCCTGAAATGGGATAAACTTAATCAGCTGGGGGCGGAAGCGATAATTGCCTGTAAAATATCTTCCACCCGGGAAGGTCTGGAATTAAATGCCCTGATTGTAGATCCTTACTCAGAATCAGTTTTATTTCAGCGCAGTTATTCGGGACCTACTGATAAATACCGGAATTTAGTGCACCAGTTGTCTGATGATGTGGTGGAAGTTCTTACCGGGGAATCAGGGATATTTACTTCCCGCATTGCCTATGTCCGCAAAGGAGGGCAAACTTCTTCTATCCGGATTTGTGATTACGATGGATATGAAGACCAGGTTTACGCCAGCAAAAATACCCTGAATTTATCCCCTTTTTGGGATAAATCTGACCAGGTTTATTTTACCTCCTACTACTCGGGCAAACCAGATATTGTTAAATCAACTTCTGATGGGTTTACCCCGGTAGCGGCAAATGGTAATTTAAACATAGGGGGGGAAATATCGCCCCAGGGAGATTATATCGCTTATGCCTGTAATATTGACGGCAATACCGATATTTACATTAAATCATTATCCTCCGGTGAAATCAGAAGGCTGACTTTTTCTGCAGCTATTGACTGTTCACCTACCTGGGCTCCTTCCGGCATGCAGCTTGCTTTTACCAGCGACCGGGGGGGATCTCCCCAGATATATTTGGTCAATGTTGACGGCAGCGGAATTCGCCTGCTCACCACCGCAGGAGGATATAATACCTCACCAGCGTGGTCGCCCCGGGGAGACCGGATAGTTTTTGTGGGCAATTATGAAGGTTTATTTCAGCTGTTCAGCATATCTCCCACCGGAGATAATTTGCGCCAGTTAACTTCCATGGGTCAAAACGAAGATCCATCCTGGTCCGCGGATGGACTTCACCTGGTATTCTCCAGCAACCGAACCGGGACTTATAAATTATACACCATGAACTTTGACGGCACTTCCATCCGGGAGTTGATATCATCTCCGGGAAGCATAATGCCGTCATGGTCATTTTAATCAGGAGGAATTATGAAAAAATTTGCTTTGATATTTCCCTTAGTTATCCTGCTGTTATTCAGTTGTACCCCCAAAAATATAAACAACAATAATGTAGTCCCTGATACCACTACCACCCAGATTACCCCGGATACGATGACGGTGGTTGAAGTACCCCCTAATATTGAACTGAAAAGTGTTTATTTCGATTACGATCAACATCAGATACTGCCTCAATATCAGCAAACCATGCTGGAAAATGCTCAAATCATGCAGAGATATCCCTCTATTAAAGTCAGGTTAGAGGGTAATTGCGATGAAAGAGGAACTATTGAATACAATTTAGCATTGGGACAGAAAAGAGCTGATGCCTGCCGCTCCTATCTGATAAGCTACGGCATTGCTTCTGACCGGATAACTACTGTGTCTTACGGAGAACAGCGGCCGGTAGCCCTGGGCAATACCGAATCAAACTGGCGGCAGAACCGAAGAGTGGATTTTAAAGTTATCTATCCTTAAAATATTAGGAACAGAATATGAAAAAGATGACTGCTACGGCAATATTTATAATTTCAGTGATGCTGGTGTTTTCTTCCTGTTCTTTTAAAAGAGACTGGAACTACATGAGGGATACCATCAAGGAGATGGATCAAAGACTTATTGAGGTTGAACAGCAGACTGAAGTTATTGATTCAATGCTAGTTGAAATATCCGCTTATCAAAGGGAAAATCAGGTTATTACCAATCAACTGCTTCAATCCCTGGAAGCAAAAGTGGAAACTCTGAGACAGGCTCTTCAGCTTTCTAAATCTGAGTTTAGTGAGATGATGCTGAGAATTGAAAGTTATTCCGACACTACCGGAATAACATCTCAGGATGCCTTCAATTCAGCTTATATTGATTTTACCCGGGGAGACTATGATCTGGCGGAGATAGGATTCAATTCATTTCTGGAAAAATATCCCCAGAGCATAAAAGCGGTAGATGCACTGTTTTATCTTGCTGAATCACAGTATTTTCAACAGAAATTCAATCAAGCTATATCTAATTACGACCGGTTAAGAGTGAGTTATCCTCACCACCAATATCAGACTACCGTGCTATATCACAGTGGATTATGCTGGGAAGAACTGGGGAATATCCGGAAAGCCAGGGAAATTTATCAACAATTAATAGATGCTTATCCTGACAGCCCTGAAGCTCAGAGAGTAAAAGATAAAATTTAAAAAATCATGCCCATCTGCACAGGTTGGTGCAGATGGGAAAAATATATTGAGGAGGTTATCACGAGAAAAATTGGACTAAGAGTATTTGAGAGGATTGAAGATGCCATCTGGAAATTTGATCCCAGGGATATCCTCACCCATAAACTGGTAAAGGTTTTGCCCAAGGTTGACCTGCACTATCATTTAGACGGAAGTATGAGAGCGGAGACTATTGTGGAACTGGCAAAAAAACAGCAAGTTGAACTACCTCACTATTCCCATGTTGATTTGCGGGAACATCTTCAGCAGGGAGCAAAACGGGGATCATTAAAATTGTACCTGGAAGGATTTGCTTACACCACAGGAGTACTTCAGACCAGAGAGGCATTATACCGCAGCGCTTATGAATGTCTGGAGGATAATGCCAAGGATGGAGTGGTTTATGTGGAAATAAGATTTGCTCCGGTTTTGCATGTTCAGGGCGGCTTGTCTTTGGATCAGGTGGTGGAAGCTGTTCTGGATGGCTTGAAAGATGCTGAAGCAAATTTCAATATAAACTGGGGAGTAATAATCTGTGCGATGAGAGATCGAAGTGATTCCCTGGAAATGGCAAAATTAGCAGTTAAATACCGTCATCAGGGGGTGGTGGGCTTTGATCTAGCCGGAGAGGAAGCGGGATATCCAGCTAAAGATCATATTGAGGCTTTTGATTACTGCAAACAATCTAATTTCAATATAACCATTCATGCCGGAGAAGCTTTTGGAGTACATTCTATCTGGCAGGCTCTGCAGCATTGCGGGGCACACCGTATAGGTCATGGAACCAGACTTATAGATGATATGAAAGTAGTAGACGGACAGGTCAAAGAAATCGGGGATATTGCCGGTTATGTATTGGATCACCGGATACCCTTGGAAGTTTGTATCAGCTCTAATATTCAGACCAAAGCAGCTGAAAGTTATGAAAAACATCCTTTCCGTCATTTTTGGAATAAGAACTACCGGGTATTTTTAAATACCGACAATACTCTGATGAGTGCTACCAATTTAACTGAAGAATATGTTAAGGCAATCAACTACTATCATCTGTCATTGAGAGATCTGGAGAAATTGACTATAAATGCAATGAAGTCAGCGTTTATTCCTTATAATCAGCGCAACTACATAATATACAATGTAATAAAACCAGGTTACCTTATGATAAGGGAAAGGTTGGTGGGAAAAAAGTAATATTCATTTTCAATTTGGAGGTAATAAATGATTAATGAGATTCTCGGCAAAACTTTTTATTACAACCGGGTACTTGAATACTTAATTGCTGTAGGTATAATAATCGGTTCTTTTGTGTTCCTGAGGATTATTATTTGTATAATTTTGAAGCGATTGAAAAAATTTGCTGAGAAAACTACTACTTCCCTTGATGATTTTATAATAATGATAATCCATAAATTTGTCATTCCCATGCTTTATCTGGGAAGCATTTACCTGGGTTTGAAGTATTTAACCTTTCCTGAATATATTACCAAAATCCTCAATGTGCTAACTCTTTCCCTGGTTACCATTTTTATCATAAGAATGGTTATATCAATTTTTGAATATGTACTCAGAAATTTCTGGCTGAAAAATGAAAGTTTGGAAGCAGTTTCGGGAACAATTAAGGTTTTACTCCCCGCCATACGCATAGTTGTATGGTCGGTTGGAGTAGTATTTCTTTTATCAAATTTAGGATTCGATATTTCGGCGATGATTGCCGGATTGGGGATCAGCGGAGTAGCCATTGCCCTGGCTTCCCAGGCGATATTTAAAGATATTTTCAATTATTTTGTCATTTTATTTGATAAGCCTTTTGTGGCTGGTGATTATGTGGTGGTGGGAGATTTTATGGGCACTATTGAACATATTGGATTGAAATCAACCCGGATAACCAGCTTGAGCGGGGAGCAGATCATTATGTCCAACAGCGATATGGCAGAATCAAGAATGAGAAATTATAAAAGAATGTCCACCCGGAGGATCTCCTTTAAAATCGGAGTAACCTATGAAACTGGATTAGACAAATTAAAGGAAATTCCCCAATTGATTGAACAGATTATAAGTTCAGTGGAAGATGCAAAATTTGACCGGTCCCATTTTAGCCAGTATGGTGACTTCAGTTTGAACTTTGAAATTGTATATTACGTATTATCAAGAGATTATGCAACATACATGGATGTCCAGCAGGAAATAAACTACAAGCTTAAAGATGAATTTGATAAACGGGGTATTGAATTTGCATATCCAACTCAGACTTTGTTTGTCAGCAAGGTTGATGGGATGGAAAATGAAGAAATTAAGAAATGAAAAATGAAGAAATGAAAAATGAAAAATTAAGAAATGAGAAATGAAGAA
>LKUE01000303.1 GCA_001412365.1 Desulfuromonas sp. SDB
AAACTCATTGTTAAAAAATCGGCAATCAGTATCTGATCTTCCCCAGTAAGGTAAACCACACCATTTTCAACATCACAGCATTTACCGCATTGGATGCATTGAAATTTAATAGGCTGGTTTAAGAAAAATTTTGACATAATTAATTCACTCCGCTAGTTTTAAAGATGATATGCACAATCAGGAAATTAAAGCAATATTTTTTGACCTGGACGGAACTTTAATTGACTCCTTAAAGATATGGGAGGAGATTGATTACAAGTTTCTAAGTGAACTGAAACTGGTTGAACCAGAAAATATGAAATCAGAGATCGAAGGTTTGTCCTTTGAACAAACTGCGGTTTATTTTAAGCGTAAATTTAATTTAACCATGAGTGTTGAAGAAATTATCCAATCCTGGTTTAGGCAGGTTGAAGATGCTTACCATAATCACATTGAGGTTATCTCAGGAGCATATCAAATTCTTGATTATTTCTACACCAACTCGATCCAGCTGATCCTTTTGACTTCCAACCGCAGGGATCTGGTAGATGCAATATTAAACAGGCTATTACTGGGTAAATATTTTCCACACCGGCATTATAATTCCCATAAAGAAAGACCTCAAACTTATCAGGAATTAATTGCAAGATATAAAATTAAACCTGGGCAGGCTTGGATGATTGATGATGCTCTGGCTACTCTTCTCGCCGCCAAGCAGACTGGTCTGAAGACAGTTTGGACGGTTATCGGAAAAACTGATAAACAACATGAATTAAATAAACACCGGCATCCGGATTATGTTGATTTCATCGTTCATAATTCACTTGATGAACTTAAATCCCTGGTTACCTAGTGTTTTTATGGTGATGATGAGATAATAAAAAAAAGATCCGGCAGAGCGCCGGATCTTTTTAAGGGAAGACAGTAAATTAAATTTAACCGTAAATGCCCAAATCCATCATAGTATTGGCAACTTTTAAGAATCCTGCAATATTTGCACCATTGACGTAATTACCGGGGGTGCCGTATTCATTGGAAGCGTCAACACAGGATTGATGAATGTTAACCATAATCTGGTGAAGTTTTTGATCAACTTCTTCTCTGGTCCAGGCTAACCTCATGCTGTTCTGAGTCATTTCCAAACCGGAAGTGGATACTCCCCCTGCATTGGCAGCTTTCCCCGGACCGTAGAGTATTTTATTTGCTAAAAATACATCCACTGCTTCCGGAGTACAAGGCATGTTTGCGCCTTCTCCCACTGCGATACATCCGTTATTGACCAGAGCTTCTGCGCTGGCTTTATCAATTTCATTCTGGGTGGCACTGGGCAATGCTATATCGCACTTAAGCTTCCAAATTTCAGAGAAATTTTCATTGTATTTAGCATTAGGACGTTTTTCCACATATTCTTTGATTCTTCCTCTTCTCACTTCTTTAATATCTTTAACTATATTTAAATCTATTCCTTCGGGATCATGGACATAACCATTAGAATCGCACATGGCAATTACTTTTCCGCCTAATTCATAAACTTTTTCTGTGGCGTAGATGGCAACATTGCCTGAGCCGGACACGATGACATCTTTCCCCTTGAAATCCTCACCCTTAGTTTTGAGCATTTCCTGAGTGAAGTACACACAGCCGTAGCCGGTGGCTTCTTTTCTAATTAAACTTCCGCCCCAGTTCAGTCCTTTACCGGTAAGGACCCCAGTGAATTCATTTTTAATTTTTTTATAAGTTCCGAACAAATAACCAATTTCTCTGGCTCCAACTCCTATATCTCCGGCGGGGACATCTGTATTATGCCCTATGTGACGGAATAATTCTGTCATGAAACTGGTGCAGAAACGCATTACTTCGCGGTCAGATTTTCCCTTGGGATCAAAATCGGATCCACCCTTGCCTCCACCCATTGGTAATCCGGTAAGGGCATTTTTAAAAATTTGTTCAAAACCTAAAAATTTAATGATTCCCAAGTACACTGAAGGATGAAATCTCAATCCACCCTTGTAAGGTCCGATAGCGGAGTTAAATTCCACTCTGAATCCGCGGTTGACTTGAGTGTTTCCCTGATCATCAGTCCAGGGAACTCTGAAGATAATTTGTCTTTCCGGCTCCACAATTCTCTCTAAAATTCCTTCGTTTTTAAATTCGGGGTGTTTGTCTATAACCGGTTTTAAAGAATCAAGAACCTCTTTTACTGCTTGAAGAAATTCAGGCTCATTAGCATTTCTTTTCTCGACAATACCGAGAACATCTTCTACATAAGACATAGATACTCCTTTCCATTTTTTTCTTGTTCTGGGTTTTTTAAAGATATTTCTGCTGTCATGCAATTAATTATAAATCTAGTATATTAATAAAAAAGTGATTATACTTTAGGCAAATTTCAAGTCAAGTTAAAAAAGTTTTTGACAACTGATGCCAAAATTAGATAACTTGCGGATAATGCAGTTAATTATAGATAAAATTATATTTAGCTGGATTGCAGTTGACTTAGCTGATAATTTTTTTAACAGTAAGGTT
>LKUE01000304.1 GCA_001412365.1 Desulfuromonas sp. SDB
GATAGCATGACTTCGTCATAGGTGAGATTTACACGGATGGAGGAACACCCAGAAACGGGGGATTGGAACGCAGATAATGGGATGAGAGGGATGCACCTGCTTAGGCAGGGGAATAGGTTAAAATAGATGATGATGGAAGGCTCAACTCACCATTAATAATTCACTAAAGTTAAATCATGCTATCCAACATCCACTTCCCCACCAGAACACATAGTGCATTTTAATTCCAGATGATAAATACAGTAAAATTCTTATCTCATCAGGTATTCGGTGAAAATGGGGGGAGCCAGTATTTTAAAGTTGTCAAAAATATCCATTAAAATCTGGGATCTTTCCAGTCTTCTAATCCCCGAATAATTGATCTTTTGATCAGAAACATCAACTTCTTCTTTCTGATAGACTGCCTTTATCAAATCATTTTGGTTGAAGAAAAAGGCATTCTCATATACCCAATTTACTGAATCCGGATGCTGGTAAAAACCAAATCCAAATTTATTCTTACTGTAGATTAAATTAGAAGTGGTATCAAAAATATATTGTTCAAAACAGACTGTTCCCGCATGCTGGTAGAAATGAGTTATCATCACTACTGTTTCATAGTAATCATCTTCTCCATAATATATCTGCTCAGTCCGATATCTCTGCTCAATATAAGCGGTCACCAAAGATATGGGCTGACCGATGGCAGGTATCATGGAATACTCCAGATAAATCTCCCTGGTCATAAAATGTCCATTATCCGCCAGTTCTTGAACAGTATTTGCATAGTTTTCCAACTGTGCAACATCTTCTCCAAACACAAAAGTTGTTAAAAAAATGAGACATACTATACTGACAACTGTAAACCACTTCATTTCAATCTCCTGTTTTTAATAAAAAATATTTATGATCAAATTATTCAATTAATGAACAATAACTTGTGGAATTGAAACCTTCACCATACAATTAAATTAATTCATTTATTATACCATGGTGCAGTATAACCAGGAGCAAAAATGAAATTTATTCTTATGCTTTTTTCATTTATTTTAATAATTTCCTCTGTTCTCTACAGCGGCGGAATTTTACACCAGAATCTAGAAGATATTTTAACTGCCCATACCCTGGTTTTTCTGGGCAAGGTGGTCAATACCGGCTGGCAGGAAGATTTACGCAGTATCCGGTGGAACTATAATCTGGAAATTGAAGAGGTAATTCAGGGTGACCTGGATACATCAATATCCAAAGCATTTTATCATCAATATCTCACCTATATGTACGATGATTCAGGTAAGGTCATTGGCTCCCAGTGGCTGGTAATACCAGGTTCCGGACTGGAAGTTAATCTGGAAGATGACCATACCTATATATTTTTTGTGAAGGACAGCAGTCATGTGTACCTGGATTCAATTTTAGAATTTATGAGGGCAGAACCTCTGGAAAAACTTTTTGAAGTACAAAAGCTTTTAAGGGAAATTAATTATCAGGAGGAGTAATCATGGATCATGTCTATAAATCAGTTGAGGTAACTGGATCATCCAGCGAAAGTTTACAGGCAGCAATAGAAAATGCAATCAGCCGGACATCAAAAACTATTAGAAATATGAGATGGTTTCAGGTAACTGACACCAGGGGATATATTGAAAACAATAAAATTGCCTACTGGCAGGTTACCCTGAAGATTGGATTTGATGTGGAATAATCCCTCTCCTCCCTTTATATTTACCCATGGATTTACACGAATCCCGGTACACATCCCAACCAGGGACACGAATGGACACTAATCCCTATAATCAATGAGCAATTAGCAATTAACAATACCCACCTCCTCACCCTAAGAAGAATTGACAGGATGGACAAGATGACCCACCACCACCCAAATACTAAACCACTAGATGAACACTGAAATC
>LKUE01000305.1 GCA_001412365.1 Desulfuromonas sp. SDB
AAGATGGATGTTTTTTCCTCTGGCAATCAGCCGGGTGAGAAGTTCTGATATCCACACGATAGGATAAAGCAATATAATCAGGAAATATACAAAATAACTGGTTAGTCCTGCCAGTTTAGGCCAATAAATCGCTCCGATAGTTTTAGGAATTATTTCTGAAAGAAACAATATCATTAAAGTCATCACCGCTGAAAATAGACCAAACCAGGCGCTTCCAAACACAACGGTGGCTTTAGCCCCAGCCCCGATTGCACCTACGGTGTGAGCTATGGTGTTTAAAGATAAAATTGCTGCCAGGGACTGATCAACCTTTTTATATTTAAGTTTTTCCAAAAGAGCAGCCTGCTTTGATTTTTTTTCTTTGATTTGTTCAATATAGGGAGGAGTGACACTTAACAGTACCGCTTCGGCAATTGAACATAAAAAGGAGATGCATAATGCAGATAACACATATATTACCAGCAACAAAAGATCAATCCCAACTCCGCTTGCTTCAACCGAGGCGGAATTTACTTCACCGGAGATAGAACTGAAAATATTTGTATGAAATTCAGTAATAACTAAAAAAATCAGATTAGGATAAACCACTTATATTAATGCTCCCCTGAAGGAATTTTCAATTTTTCATTTAGCTCCTGCAATAAATGATATCAGTACAAAACAACTTAAGTCAATTTAATTATGTCACTTATAAATATCAGCCTGTTCCAATCCACTTGTAAAAATAAATTATATGAAAAATTGTCAATGCTTTGGATAGCAATCTATGCATCTGTTTGCCAGAAGTAAATTAAACCATAAAATATTGAAAATTACATTGACCTTTTAGTTAGCTTAAGTTTACCTTCAACTTTTTTAAAATGCCGGTCTGCCCATAACAAACTTACGGGGAGGGTAATGTATAAAAATCCTCCCAGGATATTGATATTGGAAGGCATTAACCAGGTAAAAAGTACGGAAGCAAAACCAGTTAAGGCGACAATTGAAAATGAGGCAATTTCCAGGTCGGTTTTAACTAATTCCAGCTGGTTAAGCCTTAACCTGTTTTTCCTCTTTTTAGCCAGGAGATAAAGCCAAGCCATCAATGCGCCCATTGCCAACATTCCCAAACCGTAGATAATGAATAAACCGGATAACTCCTGTTGTGAACTCAGGGAAAACCTGGAAGGCAACCAACCATGACTTAACCAGGAGAAAAGAGCAGAAAATATTATTCTCAAGGGGTAAATATAGGTCAAAAGGACAAATACCAAAATTATACTTATGACCACAGTTGACTTGTCTTCTAAACCGTACCTTCTGCTCCAGGTTCGATGTCCGTTCCAAAAAAGCATAATAATTATAAAACTGCTCAGGCAGGAAGGGATTTGTTTCAATGCAAATATTAATTCAGGAAAATTTTCAGGAATATCACCTATGGATATTACCAGCATGGATGTGGCAAAGGCAAATGCGGCATCAATGAAAGTTTCCAGCCGGGTAGTTTGCATTCCCCTTAGCCGGAAATGATTTTTTATTTGATATTTATTTCTGGAAATACTCATCGGATTTTATGAATATCAAAGCATTAAAAAATATACAATTTTGAATACATAACAAAGTGTTTTAATTATCACATATAATAAAACAAAACAATATCACAACCTTTACTTTTGTAAGCTTTGTTTTGCTTTAATCAAATTTTCAGAAAAGGGATCTTTACTAAAATTGGCTTTCCAACGCCGAATGATAATCCAACCTCCAAACCGGATAAGATCATTTCGCCAGTGACGGTACCATTTCCTCCAACCAAATTTAATATTCCACAAGGTCAGCATCATTGCTGGAAAAATCAGTATATTACGAGCTATGGCAAATATATATCTGAAGCGGTAAAAACGGCCCATTATTTTTTTCAGAGCAGTCTGCATATCCTCTGCAGTTAGCGGTTCATCAGGTACAAACAGGGGAAAGTTTCCATCGTAGTACTTCCATCCGATGTAATCTAGAGGAAAAATACGATTATCTTGATTTAACCGTTTGGTCAATCCTGTTCCAGGAATGGGAACCGGTAATAATACCTGAAGGGTATCTATTTTACCCTGGCGAATAAATTTTCTAAAACGTTTTATTCTTTCTTTTAAGGACATTTTCACTTCCACACCCTTGGGCAAAGGATAACCGAAAATAAACATTCCATGCACTAAAAATCCAGCTTGATGATAAAGTTTGGTCAATTTCAGCATTTCTTCCGGTTTAATTTTCTTGTTCATAGCTTCCAACTCTTCAGAAATGGGTGATTCAAAACCAATACATACTGTATTAATCCCCGCTTTCCTCATTGCCCTCAGCAACTCACGGTCCTTTGCCCGATCCAACCTAATTTGAACAGTTATATCCAGCCTGACTCCAACTGCCTTCTGATAATTAGCTAATAAATCACAAAGTTTTAAAGTATCTGCTCTTTTATTCCCAAACAGATCATCAACAATGAAAAAATGCCGGGCATGATGTCCTTCCAGCAGGGAAGCAATTTGTTCGACTACTCTTTCCGGAGAAGAAGACCGGGGGCGTCCTTTTACTGTACAGAATTCACAATCCATGCCGCAACCTCGAGTCCAATTTATGGGATAAAGTTTCATTTTAGAATAACGAAGAAGATTGAAATCAGGTAAAGGCAGACTATCAAAATCAGTGATTTTCTGACGATCTTCTGTTTTAACTAAATTGCCATTACTATTTAAAAAGGCTATCCCTGCTACATTTTTCAAATCTTCTCCCTGTTGAAGGGTATTCAACAATTCCCTGATGGTGATCTCACCCTCTCCGATCACTACAAAATCAATAGAATTTTCCAATGCCTCCCGGATATTAGATTCAACAAAATGCTGTCCTCCAGCAATGGTAACAACACCTTTTTGCTTGTATAATTTTGCCAGTTTGTATAATCTGGGCACAGTACTGGTTAGACCGCCGTAAAAACCAGCCACATCTGCCGGTCTGATTGCCTGGAGGGTGTCATGATCAGGCTGACCATCTTGTTTCTTTGGACCGAATTTACGGTAGTTGTTTTCATCAATAACTTCAGCATCCCAATCTTTCATTCTGCCGACCATGGTGGCAATACATATCGGTCCTAACGCAGTGGTGGAAATTGCTATTCTGGAATAGATATTTAAAGCAGGATATTTTGGTATTATCAATCTAAATCTTTTTCTAATGGGAAATTTTTTCATCACCGATAACTTTGCTTAAATATCCAGATGATTATTAAAAAATCCTGGGGAGTTATCTTACTCACTTTTCATACCCACAACAACTTTCTAGATATTACTCTTGATAACTCTCCGAGTATTGTAATTAATATTATCAAATACTTAAAATAAAGACAAGTTTTGTTTTAAAATTCAATTATGCTTTCAATATTTAAACATTATTTTTTTTATCAATAATACTTCTGGCATGGGAAACCAGCGGTTTTTGACCTTTCTGCCTAAAACTATGCACTATTTTTTCAGCTTGTTCAAAAGGAACGGTTACAAAAGAGAATTTATTCATAACTTGAACATCACTTATCTGTTGGGGGTCAATAGATACTTTTTTGGCAATTAACTTGACCAACTTAGAGGGATTAATGTTGTCCTTATTTCCCAATGCAATAAATAGCCTTGCCTTGCCCTGTAGATCTAACTGCATACTCTTTTTGCCGGCGGATTGAATTTCATTGTACCCTTCAGGATCTATTTCATTTTTAAAGCAATAGTTAAGCATTGCCGCTAACAGCTGGGTGGGGTTCTTATCGGTTAGAAGCTGCTTAGCCCAGTTGTAATATTGGTCTTCAATATCTTGCTCCATGATACCAGCTAAATCCAGGTATATCTTTTTCTTTTTTGCATTTATGATATCCTTAACTCTGGGGATACTTCCTTTTCTGATATCAGTTTTAGCTATTCTCTGAATAAACATCAGTCTTTTGTATTCTCTAGGGGTTATAAAGGTAATTGCAGTCCCTTCATTTCCAGCCCTGCCCGTCCGGCCTATCCGATGGACATAGGATTCAGGATCATGAGGAAGGGAATAATTTATTACATGAGTAAGGTTGGCAACATCAATACCTCGAGCGGCAACATCAGTTGCCACCAGAACATTAATGGTTTTCTTTCTAAATTTACCTAAAGTTCTCTCTCTTTGGACTTGGGTAATATCACCGTGAATAGCTTCAGCATCATATCCTCTATTATTCAAGTGACTTACAACAGAATCTACATCATTTTTAGTTCTGCAGAATATGATTCCATAGAAACTATCTTCAATATCAATAATCCTGCAAAGGGCTTCAAATCTATCTGAGGATTTTACTTCGAAGTAAATTTGTTCAGTTAAATTGGTGGTAAGTTGCTTCATCTTATCGGTGATAAGCTTGTAGCCATCCATGTACTTATGAGCCAACTCTCTTATTTTTTTAGGTATGGTTGCAGAAAACAATAGTGTTTTTTTATCAGGATTAGTATGCTTCATGATTTCTTCCATATCCTCAATGAATCCCATGTTGAGCATTTCATCAGCTTCATCTAAAATTAAATGCTGAATTTCATGAAGTTTTAAAGTTTTCCTGTTAAGATGATCAATTATTCTTCCCGGTGAACCGACTACAATATGCACTCCCCGTTTTAATCTTCGAAACTGCTGGTCAATAGATTGTCCGCCATATATGGGGACAATTTTTATATTTTTCTCGCCTTTCAGTGAATTTATCTCCTCAGAAACTTGAATAGCTAACTCCCGGGTAGGAGTGACAATCAACGCTTGAACTGTTTCACAATGGGCATCAATCATATCTATTAAGGGCAATCCGAAAGCTGCCGTTTTTCCGGTACCGGTTTGGGATTGAGCAAGTATGTTGAGATCATTTCTCAACATCAGTGGAATAGTTAACCTCTGGATAGTAGTTGGTTCTTCAAAGCCCTTGTGGTAAACTGCCTGCAAGGTCTGGGGAGAAAGACCCAGATCTTCAAAACTGGATTTATCTGTCATATAACTCTCTTTTCTAAATTGTTAGGATTTTTCCTCAGGAAATTCAATACATTACCTGATAAAAGGTAAAATAGATACAAAATATTTTTAATAAGGAAATTTATTTTCCTGTTCCTGTTCTCTAATTTTCTGCTGCTTTTTATTACCCAGTCTTATAAATAGAAACAATACTACTGAATATGGCAGCCAAATAAAATAGCGATAAGGACTGGGTAAGAATAATAACAATCCCGAGAAAACAATCATTACTATCCAAAACAATATAGAAATCCTTATCATAAATGCCCTTTCTCTAGGGCTACCAGTGTTTTTTATACTGTAGTAGGTTCCAATTATTCCACCGGTCACTCCAATAATCCCTCCGGCGATTGCTCCAATCCAGGCAAAAATCATGTCCAACCTCACTGAAAATTAATGATTTTCCAAAGAAAATTTAAAATATTTCAATAATAACTTGTTGTAAAAAATTAACAATATATTCAATACTCTTTCCAATTCCGCCATTCCATTTAACATACAGTTTAACACATCAACCACCTCAATTCAGAAATTTCTGTTTTGTTCAACTGAAAAAAGCACAAAATGTCAAGATAAAAAGATTCAAATGTGTTTAAATCAATACTGATATGGATTATCTAAAGAAAATCAACCGCTGTATTGAATTCATTGAACTAAACCTTAAAAATGAACTGATCCTTCAAACTATAGCACAACAATCCGGTCTGTCCCTTTACCATTGTCACCGGATATTTTCCGGCTTAACTGGTTATTCTTTAAAAGAATACATCCGTAAAAGGAGATTATCCAATGCTGCAGTTGAATTGATAAATTCAAAAAAGAGAATTATTGATTTAGCCTATGATTACGGTTATGAAACTCCGGAATCCTTTTCCCGGGCATTTAAACAGTTATTTTCAGTTAATCCCAGCATTTACCGTAAAAGAATCCCTTACATTAAATTGGTAGACAAAATTGACATCTATGAAAATAAATCAATTCTAATTAAAGGAGGTAAAATGATTAAACCGGAAATTATCGAAAAACCGGCATTCCATATTCTGGGATATGCGGTGGAGACCAATTATCTAAATGGAGATAATTTCAAGGATATTCCCCAGTTTTGGAAAGAAGCAATGTCTGAAGGTCTATTACAAAAGATTTCTAAAAAACTAAAACCTGAATGCTGTTTAGGAGTTTGCCTTGATTTTCAGGAAGATGGAAAAATGAAATATATTATCGGTTATGAAGTGGAAGCTCTTGACCAGGTCCCTCCCGGGCAATTCCAAACAATCATTCCTTCAGCAAAATACGCAGTATTTACCGCTAAGGGGAAGATGCCGGAAAGCATCCAAAACACAGTAAAATACATCTACCAGCAATGGTTTCCCAATTCCCAATATGAAAGAGCTGATAAACCGGAGTTAGAACTTTATGATGAAAACAGACTTACTGATCCTGAAAACAGTGAGGTGGATATATACATACCGTTAATGTAAAAAATTAACCTTTCAAAAGAGCTTATAATTTTCATCCGTAACCCCTAACTGCTAAACTAAATGATTAAAAAATTAATCCCATTTTTCGATAATTGTATAGATTGTTTGCCCCAATCTTTTCTGCAGTTTCAATTAATCCGGGCATCCATGAAGGTATGGAAAATTCTATTTTACTATTTAAATTAATCAGGGCTATCTGGTGTATCAAGTAATTAAAAATATAGGGCGATAACAGAGGATGATCGGGATCAGAATAAATATTGAAATATACTTTATTTGTATTTCTCTGTTGAATTGAATAACCAGCCTGGGTCACTAATTTCCCGTTTTGTTTAAATCGAATATTAATTCTGTATTCTTTGGATCCCTGGATAAATAAAAACAAGGGCTTTAGCAATCTGGCAATATTAGGCATTTGAAATCTGCTTTTATGAACAGGTTCGAATTTTGCAATTTCAGGGGGAGTAATTCTACGGAGAAGTTCGTACCGGGTTTTCCAGTCATATATACTGCTGAAAGATTGAGAATATCCACAAGGCAACTTATTTTCAAAAAAACTTTTCCGAGGTGATATTCTGAATTTATGGGCTATCCCGTAGTCTTTAAATCCTAAGCTTTTATATAAACTACAGGCAGGAGTATTGCCCTCAATTACATTCAATATAACTCTTCTACCATGTCTGTATAATATAAGATCTATACCCGCATTCATTAATTTCCGAGCAATTCCTTTCCTCCGGTATTCCGGTAAAACTCCGATTGAACCTATCAGCCAAGTATCTGTATCTCCCAGCTTATGTATTATAATAGTGCCGATGAGTTTACCTTCCTGTTCCCAGACAAAACCCTTCATCATATTTTTCAGCTTTGGAGAAAGAAAATGAGAAATTTTAACAATCGGCCACATATACCTAAGCTTTTTAAGGGAATTGGCAATCATAATTCGGTCTTCAGCCTGAAGACTCCACTGCTCATTTTCAGGATATTGGAAACTATTGATAATTACATCTGCAATTAAGGGCAGATCTTCAGGAAGTTTAAAAGGTCTAACCCGCAATTCTATCCTTTTTCTAATTTATCAATGATAAATGTTCTAAAACTTTAAGTAAATTACTTTATGGGGCACCCTGGTGGCTAGCCCAGATGATCACTCTTTCCGAATGATCATTATAAGGGGTTTTACAGTGATCTCCCCAACATTGTTCTACTTCAAACCCATATCTATCCAGATATTTTATTATATCTTCAGCGCTGGGGGGATGAGTTTGCTGTTCCCAATTTTTGTTAAGGGTTCTTCCGTCCGGAGTGGTAATTTTAACTGACCCTCTGTATTTTACCAAGCGCTGTTCAGCATCAAACCAATATCTTTCCCTGCTTCCCTCAACCACGGTCCCATCTGAGCATAAACCAGTGGGGAAAGAATTTTCCACCTGGTTCAACTGGCGCCAGGTTTGATGTAGATTTCCCTCCATATGATCACTGTCCACATAAAGATATCCTCCGGGATTCAAGGACAAGCCGGCAAGCTGAAAGCAAATTTCCTGCTCCATGGGATTAGCTAATTCATACAGGCAGTTAGCACCTAAAATGACCACATCACAGTTATCAGGCCAAAAGTGGGAAAGAACATCTTCTTTTTTCAGGGTAATTCTCTGCTGGACTCTCAACGGAAGGGTTCTAGCCTGTCTTCTCAATCCCTTCAGCATTTGTTCAGAATGATCTATTCCGGTGATCTGATAACCTTCCTTAGCCAAAGGAATTAATACTCTCCCATTTCCACAGAAAGGTTCCAGGATTCTTAGAGGAGGATCTTTCAGCAAAGACTTGATCAAGGTCACATCATTGTTCTGCTTTTCGGTCTGATTATAGATTTCAGAAATGTAAAAATCAATACAGTCATACATATCCGGCTGGTTGATTGATGAAGTTAAATTAATTGCTTTTTCCTTTATGCTTACTGCCATATTAATATCCTCCTCTAACTTAATTTCAATTTTTGGAAATAATAAGTTCAGGGATAAATTTTGTTAAAATTAATAATATCAGATATTGAGAAAATTTCTATGAAATTTCAACTTAAATTAAATCTAAATTCAAGTAGATAAATTCTACAATTTCATCTTCTCCGTTTGTTTGGTTTGAAATTACAATTATTATTAAATCTCTTTCCGGGATGCAGGCACAATCAAAGCCAACTCCGGCATCGCTGCCCACCAGGTAATACAAATTCTGTCCATTGAATTTCTGAATGTAAATTCCCAGTCCGTAACTAATATTTTCTTTTAAATTAACCCGGGGAGTTATCATCTGGTTTAAATAGTCCGAACTGATTATTTTATATTTAAACAATCTTTTCCAGAACTTGATCAAATCACCACTGGTTGTGTACATCCCTCCATCTGAAGCTCCACATATAGGTATATTATATATATTCAAGGTTTTTCCATCCTCCAGATAACCCCAGGCAGTATTAAACGGTAAGCTGTTCAGGAGGGGAAATCCTGAGTCCATCATTTTATTTGGCTGCAGAATATTTTTCTCGATAAAATCTTTAAATAATTTACCCTCAATTTTTTCTATGATTATTCCCAATAAAATATATCCTCCATTTGAATAGGAATAGCGCTGACCGGGTTTGAATTTTAACTGCTTATGCTTAAACAGAGGAAAATAATCAGAGGGAGTGGTAAGCCGGTACCAGGGAATATCCACAAAAAAATTATCAAAATCTTTTATCTGTTCTTCATCAAAGTAATCATAAATACCTGAAGTGTGAGTTAAAAGTTGTTCAATAGTGGCATGGGGATCAATAAAACCCTGAAAATCCCGATTGATCTCTCCAACTTCAGTAGTTAATTTAAGACAACCTTTTTCCACTAAAGTTAATATACCCAGAGCAGTGAATGTCTTGGTTCCCGAAGCAATGCCGAATCGGGTATTGATGTTGTTGGGAATTGAATTAATCCGGTCTCTGAAATTAAATCCACGGTTTACCACGAAATCATCGCCACGGGAAATAGTGATTACCCCGGAGAAACCTGTGTTTTGAGCTTTATGTTCAACAAGTTCTGAAAATTTTTTCAAAGGAAACTCAACTGCTCAAATTCTCCGGTATCATTGCCCAGTTTAAAAACCACAGGTTTTCCTGCCTTATTAAACAAACCACCCCTGAATTCTGAAAATTCACCAACTGCAGCTGATCATCCCCGGTAAGCAGATAACTGGCAAGTTTAGTTAAATAGGGGAGATGACCCACAATCATCAAAGAGTCGGGCTCAGTGTCCAGCTGTTGGGCAATAATGCGAACATCATCCAGGGGATTTAAATCAGTTGAACTAATTAAACCCTGAGAAGGATTGAGAAAGCTGGCAAAGATCTGAGCAGTTTGTTCAGCTCTTTTCTTTCCGCTGTGGATTATCTTCTCCACAGATTCATTGATTTTGACCAGCCACTGAACAGACTTTTCGGTATCGGTCACCCCTTTTTCGGTAAGTGATCTTTCCGGATCTAATTCCTTGCTTTTGGCCTGTCCATGTTGGACCAAATATAATTTCATAAAAACCTCCCATGATTAACAAATCATGTAATCATAGGAGTTTATCATATCATATAAATAAATTAAATAGTTAAATTATACAATGAAATTTCTCCAGCAGAGTCAATCTGAAAGGTCATAGTATGATCATTTGCCACCGGGTGGATAAAGGTTATCAGCCAGATCCATTGTTCCTGTATTTCGTCATCAATTTGTTCTCCGCTCCGGTAATAATTGGTGTAGATGACTTGCTGAATGATAAAATCTTTTAAATCTAAACTGGTTCTTTCATAGGGATTATCCCACTGGTTTAAAAAATAATCCCTGCCTAAACAAATTGCTTCTTCCACCCGGATTTCCGGTAGGGGGATGGCTGGTCCCGCATCTGCTTGTAAAACTGAAACTAAGCTGAGCAGAAAAGTCATGATTGAAAATTGAGTTTTCAGCATTTATAACTCCTGTTTGTTTTTTTCTAAAATCCATCTAACTACATCAGATAAATTATCTCCGATATAATCAGCTATTAGTTTGACCTGTTCAATATTCCCCCTAAAATGTCCCCATCCGGTTTTAACCATACAGCCCCTTCCCCCAAAATTTACTGCGGAAAACACATCAACCGGAGTATCTCCAATCATATACGATTTATATAAGTCAATGTCCAGTTTATCTACAGCCTGATTAAACAGAAAAGTATGAGGTTTGGCACATTTACATTTTTCCCTGACTAAATGAGGACATAGATAAGGCCCCTGTAAATAAGCTCCTTGCTGTTCTGCCCTTTCAGTAAATAATTTAAACCAGTGGTAAAATTCTTCAGAAGTAAAATACCCTTTGGCAATTCTGGATTGAACAGTGATTACCGGGGTCAAATAACCCGCATTGTTTAATTTAGCAATTGATTCCAAGGAACCGGGAATAATATTTAATTCATCTAACCGGTTCACTTGTACCGGTTCAACCAAGGTTCCGTTTAAATCTAAAAACACAGCTTTATTGAAAATTTTCATGTTCGATAGGGATATTAAATCTACTGATAATCATCTAATTTAGCTTTGTTCAGAAAACGGTAGTCTCCGGAGCGGATAGTTAATTTTTCTGAATCAAACTGGCTAAACAGCAATAAACAGATTTTACGGTTTCCTTTAATCAGATCTCTGAATTCAGCTACGGTAATTCCTTTCTGGCTTTTTTTTAAATAGTCAATAAGCATCTTTCGCGATTTATTCACAACTTCTGATGATATAAATTTATCTTCGATTTTATATAACTTCCCCCCATCGGTAAGATACTTTAAAATTTGATTTAGATCTTTTAAACTGATTCCTCTGCTTTCACAGCTTTGCTTTAAATCAGCAGTAACTGGAGTTTTCATATCACATTGGCGGAAATATTCCTCTACCAAATCAATATCCTTCTGCCTGTTATTATCTAAGTGATGCTCTTCGCAGGGAAAAGACCAGCTTTCATCAGGATGTTTTTCAATAATCCCCTGCTTGGTCAAATCCTCCAGCAGATACTGAAGAACTTTAAAAATTAAACTTTTTTGATCAATTTTCAAATATTTTAGAATTTCCTTGATCTGGGGTCCCCGGTTCAAGATGGGATTTTCTTTGGTAAATGATTTTACTGTTTTTTTCAACGATGATTTAAGGTTTAGAAAATCAGAGGTAGAAATAAAAATTTTGCGGGGAGATACTTCCACCAACTTAATATCCTCGGGGAGATACCCCGGGGAAAGTTCTTCCAGCTGCTGGAGGGGGATATTGGTCAGATTGGAAATATCATCAATGGTTAGAGGGAGAGGAGACTTTCTAACCTGAGCGGCAACTATTTCCGATAACTCTCCGGTGGCAATTTTTTGAATCTCCCGGATCAACTTATCCGGTCTTCTGCGGTGATGAAGAGGTGAGATATCTAAAATCTCTCCACCTCCCAGGGTTCTATCGCTGGAAGTATTGCGGATCACGTATTTATCCCCCGGCTGCAAAACCGCTGGTTTTTCCAGATGTATCTGCACCAGGGCATCTTCTTCGTTATTTAACTCATTTCGATCCAACAGATGAATTTTAGCCTGATGTTCATAAGTCCCGGTATGGAAGATAACCTGGGTCCAAATTTTAAAATACCCCACTTCATTAAAAAGTCTTAATTTTGCATCAATCATGGAGGTTGAATTCATTATTTCACCGGAGATCACCATCCCCCGGGAAAAATCAGAACGGTCCAACCCTACTAAATTTAAGGCAGCTCGGTCTCCTCCCTGAACTTTATCTACTTTTTCCCCATGTTTTTCTATTCTCCTCACCCTTAACTCCTTTGACTTGCTGGGAAGCAGATAGACTTTCTGATCGGTACAGATTTTACCGCTGAGAACCGATCCATTAACTACTGTGCCAAAACCTTTTACAGTGAAGATTCTATCAATATACATCCTGAATATTCCCCGGTCTGACCTGGTTTTAAGATGGTTGGATAATTTATCCAGTTTGGTCATCAACTGATCAATCCCCTTTCCTGTTTTTGCAGAAACCTCCACTACCGGCGCTTTTTCCAAAAAAGTGCCTTTGATGAATTCAGCTACATCCTCCCTGGCTATGGCTAAGCTGTCCTCATCAACCAGATCAATTTTAGTCATCACCACCACACCCTGGTTAACTCCCAGCACTTCCAGTATCTGAAGGTGTTCTACAGTTTGAGGCATAATTCCGCTGTCTGCGGCAATAACCATCATCACCATATCTATACCGCTGGCTCCTCCCACCATGGTATGCACAAAATCCTTGTGTCCGGGAACATCAATAATGCCCACGCTGTTGCCGGAGGCAAGGTTAATATGACTGAAACCGAGATGGATGGTTATTCCCCGTTTCTTTTCTTCCTGGTGGGTATCACAATCATAACCGGTGAGGGCTTTAATTAAAGTAGTCTTTCCGTGGTCAATATGACCAGCCGTTCCCAGAATTAAGTGCTTAGGATTATTCATGATGTTTACTTGATTAATATTGACAGCTGCTCTGCGATATAAGCGGTTTGCTCATCGGATAAAGTGTAGACATCAAACATCAATTCCCCTTTCCTGATAAAACCGACAACGGGGACATCTAATTTCAACAAATCAGCGAATATTTTATCTGCCAGTTTTTCACCAGTGGATGGTTCAACCAGCTTAACTGCAATGCTTTCCACTTCTTTTCCGGGAAGGGCTCCACCCCCCGCTCTGGCTTTACTGGATACTATCTCCGAGTCAATATCATATTTTTTCAACTGCTGCTTAAATAATCCAGCTCTTTTTTCCAGCTGCTCCCTGGTTTGTTTGAACATCTGTTTAATAGGTATATTTTCCAGATCAGCTTCATTCCCGGAGTAAAAACTTAAGGTACTGGTCAAGGCGGAAATAGTCAGTTTTCCCACTCTCAACGCTCTTTTCAGGGGAGCTTTTTTCAGTACTTTAAGATATTTCTGCTTACCCACGATGATACCCGATTGAGGACCTCCTAATAATTTATCCCCGCTAAATGACACAATATCAACACCTTCCTCTATTGCCGTTTTCACATCCGGCTCCAGATTAAGATATTGATCTGCGGTAGGATATAGATAACCTGATCCGATGTCGTAGAGCAGGGGGAGATTACTCTGCAGGGATAGATTTACCAGTTGTTTAACCGATACTTCCTTGGAAAAACCCTGAATTGAATAGTTGGATTTATGAACTTTTATGATCATGGCGGTATTTTCATTTACTGCCTGCTGGTAGTCGTACAAATGGGTTTTATTGGTTGTGCCCACTTCCACCATCACTGCCCCCGAGGCTGAAAATATCTCCGGCATCCTGAAGGAACCTCCAATTTCCACCAATTCCCCCCGGGAGATAATTACTTCTTTTCCCCGGGCTAAGCTGTGCAGAGTCAGCAGTACCGCAGCAGCATTATTGTTTACTATCACTACATCTTCAGCTCCGGTGAGATATTTTAAAAGTTCTCCGATATGGTGGTCGCGTTTTCCCCGGGTGCCTTTGCTTAAATCAAATTCCAGATTGGAATAACCGGAAGCAATATTGACCATGTTTTCTAAAACTTTAAGACCCAGGGGCGATCTGCCCAGATTGGTATGGACTACTGTCCCGGTGGCATTGATTACCTTGGTCAAAGTTGATGATTTTAATTTATGAATTTTGTGTTGAATTCCCCTGATAATATCTGATACTTCCACTTCCTGTTTCTGGTTGACAATCAGATTTCTAAATTTATCTAATTCCTCCCGGATTACTGAGATTAAAATCATCCGGTTGGTTTTGCCTGACAATTCAACAATTTCGGGGAAATTGAGAATTTTATCCACACTGGGGATGTTCTTTAAATATTTTGAATTTTCCATAATAGTTAAACTCAGAGAGGGCAGGAATCGAACCTGCCACGGGCGGTATTATCCGTCCGCTACTGGTTTTGAAGACCAGCTGAACCACCAGATTCATCCTCTCCTCAAATTGATACTATAAATTATTTTAAGCGATGATATAAGTCAAGTTATTATTAGCATTACTCTAACCTTTAGCCCTGCTTTTATAAAAACTTGACATTTAAACCTAAGCCCTTAATATAAATAAATTGTTAGCTTTTTAGTATAACATTAAATTTTTCAGATAACCGGAGGGTGATATGACTATTTCAGCAGCACTGCTGGCAATTTTCCTCATGGGGAACTTGATATGTCCAAACGGTCAAAATATTGGCAACAGCGATATTTTATCTAAAAATCCCCATATGAACAATAATCTTTGGACTGGTTTTTCCAACAACGGAGATATTGGAACCAATGTTGGTCCCTCTTTTGAATTCCCCGGAGGATCGGGAAAAAATTACTTATTCCAGGGATCTATCGGTGTAGGTTTTATCAACGGGAACGACACGGTGGTAGTGTCAACCCAACTTTGTTGAGGAGGGTTGTCCGAATGGACAGTCTCCCACAGTTCGTGGGAATGGGTCAATGACTCTTTGTATAGAAGTTTTTACCGATTCAACGATGTCATGCACGCCACCGGCTTGGTGGTGGAACGCTGTGGCTATTCCTGGTCTCAAACTGCAAATCAGAATTTTTTAGTTTTTGTTCACCACATAATTAACAATTCCAAGGCGGATTATCAAAACGTATACCTGTCCATGTATCTGGATCTGGATATGCCCAGCACATCTTATTCCAATGATCTGGCTGATTATGTGGATTCCCTTAATTTAATTTATCAGATTGATAATGAAGCGGATTCAGTGAGGATAGGGATGAAAATTCTCAATCCTACCTGCGCTCAGGGGCTGCATTTTATCAATTACAATACCACTCCGGAAACTGACGGGGAGTATTATAATTTAATTATCCATACTAACACCAATCCTACTCCTCCCACCACGCCCATGGATTATAAAATATTGTTATGTACCGGTCCCTATGTTTTAAATGCCGGGGATACCATTGATTTTGCCATAGGTACAGTTGCCGGAGTGGGGGTGGATGATTTGGTGAACAATGCCCAAGCTATGCAGGCGGCATATGACACCCTGGCTACGGCTGTACAGGAGCCGCCGGCAGCAGTTTTACCCGGCGATAATAGGGTAAATTTTGCCCCCAATATATCTTCAGGGGTATTCAGTTGTTCATTTAATTTGCCTATTAGTTCAAATTATCAAATTGAAATATTTGACCTCCAGGGAAGAAAAGTAAAAGACTTTGGGATTCTGAAAGGGCAACAAGGTATTAATTCATTGAATATTGATCTTTCCGGATTAGAACAGGGTATTTACTTTGCAAAAATAAATACCCCTTACTTCAATTCCAACAATCGTCTGATTTTAATTAAATAGTATCTCTGATCAGGGCGGATAGATAATTTATCCGCCCTTAACTGTAAAATTTCCTTTACAATAGAAGAGCAGAATATTTAAAATAATTTAAACAATCCTAACAAGGAGGATTTATGAAATTCTCTTTAGTGCTAGCTTTCCTCTTAATAATTGTATCTGCATTAGCCGCAACAAATGCAGATGGAGTCCCTTCAGGAATGATCCTGGACAGCGGAAATGAATTATTTATTCCCTGCAGCCCGGACTCAGCTTCCTGGACGACATATCCAACCATTTCCGTCGCCAGTTGCGGAATGTATGCCGGATTTAATTATGTAGGACCGGATTTGTTCATCCACGCATTTGGAGGAAATAATACCCAAGCAGTGAACACCTATCATTTTATCTACGACTGTACTGCAGGAACCTGGAGCACCGGCACTCCTTTACCGGTGGGACTACGTTACGGCAGATCAACAACCCATAACGGGGTAATTTACTTGTTCGGGGGGTGGTCTGGTCTTCCCAATATGGTGAAGTACTACTGTGACGGAGACAGCTACCAAACCGGAACCATGCTTTACGGAGTAAATGATCCCCAGGTGGCTTTGGTAAAAGACCGGGAGTTGATCTACGTTATTGGAGGGGGTAGTGGATGGACTCCTCAAACTTATGTACAGGTTTTCGACATCAATGGAGACAGTTTCTTTACCGCCACCAGTCTGCCGGTAGGAGTTATGGCGGGAGCAGGAGGTTATATCGGAAATGACACCTTGATGGTAACCTGCGGTGGACAGGGTGGCTCAACATGGACTAATTCAACTTATGTCGGAGTAATTGATCCTGCTGATCCTACGGTGATAACCTGGTCTGCAGGAACTGCTTTGCCCGGAACTGCCCGGAGAAGAGTAGGTGATGAAATTTGGAATAATACTCTTTATGTATTAGCAGGTCAGTTAGACGGTTATGTTTATACCAATGAATGTTATGCCTACACAACTAATGTGGGATGGTCAACTCTTCCCAGCAAACCCACTCTAAGCATGAATCTAATTGCTACTGCAGCTCCAGTTGAAGTTACCGATGCTACCGAGGGATATATTTTCTGCCCCGGGGGATATCTCAATTCCGCTTATTTAAATATCTTCGAAGTGCTGCTGACTGACATATTCCTTTCAGTTGAGGAACCGGGAACTAATCCTATCAACAATTTCAATTTAAGACTGTTATCAAACAATCCCCTCCATGGAGATTTCATTGTGGAATTACAGTTACCCGAAAATTCTGAAGTAAACTTCAACATCTATGACTTGACCGGAAGAACAGTAAGGAATGCCGGCTTTTCCAATATTCCCGCTGGAACTCACCGGTTAACCTGGGAAAGAATTGACAACTATGGAAAACAAGTCACTTCAGGCAGTTACTTCTATGTAGTACAAGCCGGATCAAATATCTTTTCAGGTAAAATCATCCTGACTCAATAGAAAGTTATAAAAGGGCAGCATTTCCGCTGCCCTTTATATTTTTCAACAACTATAAGAGGAATAGAATGAAAAAGAGATTAGTAGTTGTATTTATATGTTTGATTTTCATTACGGTTAGTGCTCCTAACTTGGAGTTAATATCCACAGATGCCATTCCGCTTAACCGCAACGGTTATGTCAGGATTAACGGTTCCACCTCTGCTGAACCGATGATAAAAGTTATCATCATGAGTATTTTGGAAGTTCCCTTCAATTGGGAAGTAAGTTTTGACGGTACCCGGAGAATTGTACCGGAAGAAGATTGCGAAATGGATCAGGAAAATGAAATGTTAATTTCAAATCTTTACATTTCCGGAACCCACAATGCCTACACCGATCTGATTGTGGATAATGTTGATCTGATAATTGTGGCCAGGGCACCTTCTGATGATGAGCTTGTGGATGCCGAAAACAACGGGGTGGAACTGGAAGTAGTCCCCATCGCCTATGACGGATTTGTGTTCATCAACCATGTCAGCAATCCGGTGAGATATCTGGCTCTAGATGAAATACAGAAAATTTATACCGGACAAATTACTGCTTGGGGGCAGATTTGCACCTTGGAGCTACCTCCCATGGAAATCCACCCCTACCAGAGGAACCGGAACTCGGGAAGTCAGGAGTTAATGAAAAATCTGGTGATGGGGGATTTGGAAATGATTGATGCACCGGATATGATAAGTTTTAGCATGGTGGGACCGATTAATGCCATCACTGATGATCTTCTGGGAATTGGCTATTCGGTGTTCTTCTATGCTGCCAATATATTTCCCCATGATTCCATCCAGATGATGGGTATATATGAAGTAATGCCCAGCAGACAAACTATCCACAGCAGGGAATATCCCTTGACTACTGAAGTATATGCGGTGATCAGAAAAAATATGACCGATGATCATCCTGCGGTGATCTTAAGAAACTGGCTGTTAACTGAAGAAGGTCAGAAAGTAATATCTGCCAGTGGTTATGTACCCATCAGCGGTGATTTTTAATAGACTTATTCAATCATGTAGTCAACCACGGCATCATCTTTAAAAAAGATGATGACATTTC
>LKUE01000306.1 GCA_001412365.1 Desulfuromonas sp. SDB
CTTACCGGTCCTTCCGCTCCTACACTGTAGGCGATAATTGCTTTACTTGCAATAGGATTGGGGAAAACCGGCTGCAGGCTGAATTGATAACTGTTGATAACGGGAGGATTTTGTTGTTCTTCTTCCACACTATTGAATCCGGTACCTCCGGTTACCATGACATCATCAAAATAATATCCTTCGAACTCGACATATCCATCTGTATCAAAACGCCAGCAAATTTTTACTTCTTCTTGAATATCAAATACCACATGATTTTGTTCCCAAGCGGTTTGATTCCCGGTGTAGATAGAATCTGCCGGATTGTAATACCAGTTGTTATCATATCCCTCTAAAGGATAAAGGGCATTCCAACTAGATCCACCATCCGTACTTATCTCAATCCTGCACCCATCCCAACCCTGTCCATCATCTTCAATTTCATACCAATGCCAAAAAGACATGGTATCTCCAGGGCCTACCTGCAAAGTTGGAGTTATCGCTCTAGCTTCAGATAAATTGGGAGAATAATCTCCACTTTCATTACCGCTGAACATAGAGTGATTGCTGCTGTGATACTTACGGGAGGTAAGATGCCAACAGCTCGAACCGCTGTAAGTCCACCCAGTTCCTCCTGATTCGAAATCTTCCATAAACGCAATTTGACCAATACTGAAGGTAATGGTATCAACAAACTGCATTCCTCCGTCCATGAGTACTTCTAATTCAACATCCACCCAGTGAGGTTCTGGGCAACCAGCAGAAATCTGCAAATTAAATGCTGAATCCTGCCCTATCCAAACCAAACCTCCTGGCTGAATTGATCCACCACTTTCAGTTGAATCAATTACAGTAACATAATTATCAGTAGTTCTCAGGGTAAGATCTAAATTATATCCTGAGCCTGAACCAAGGTTTTCCAATCTCGGCCAAAGGTAAAAATTATCACCCGCATGAATTTCATCAGGGCCACCGATAGTGTAAATACTCAACTGCGGTGAATTTACAATTATGGAAAAATTACTGGTCCAATTGCTGTCATTTTGATCAAAACAGGTCAAAGTCACCGGGATAGAATAATTATCCTCTACCCCATTGGCAATTGAAAATTGGCAACTATTGGTAGAGGCAACCGTATCATTAGCATTTACATTTCCAAACAATAAGGTATCCTGATTAATGCTGATATTGGGATCATTAGAAGTTAAGATGCCTTTCACGTTTCCAGCATTTTGATTGCCAAAATTAGCAACTTCAACCGATATCTGATAACTGCAGGCTGCATTGATTTCACCGTTATTGTGACCACCATTTATAGAATTAATCCCAGTGAAAGTTACATAGCTGCCAGAAGAGGCAATATTAACCGTATCCAGATAATAAAAATGATCATGAGCATAAACAGTGAGATATACCGGACTGGGATCAGTTATATTATAACTGATGGTCGCATT
>LKUE01000307.1 GCA_001412365.1 Desulfuromonas sp. SDB
CTTGGATAAAATCTACGATTTTATCGCTGATTATCATCAGCCTGAAACAATAACACAGATAAGAAAATATGAGGGTAATGCAGTAGGTAAGTACTGCCAAGTGGCAGGTGAACTACAGAAGAACACAGGATGACTGTTTGATTTTACAGGAATATGAAATCAGGCGAAGGATAATTATTGGATAACCTTGGTTATAATAATTTTAATATGGTATAATAGGCTGTAACAAGTAACATTTTAATGAGGAGTAATGATGGCATTATTCGATTTTATAAAAGATGCAGGTAAGAATCTTGTAGATGATGTTAAGCAAGCTACGTTGAAAGAAGAGGATTTAACAAAAGAATTGACCTTGCATGGTTTGGAAATTGATAATCTTAAGCTTGCAGTAAATGATGGAAAAGTTATTGTTTCAGGTAAATCCAGGTCACAGGAATTAAAGGAGAAAACCATTTTATGCCTGGGAAATATTAATGGTGTTGCTCAAATAGATGATAGAATTTCAGTGGATGAAGCACTTCCTCAATCCGGTTTTTATACGGTAAAAAGCGGTGATACATTATCTGGAATTGCCAAGGAACAATATGGAGATGCTAGTAAATATCCTAAGATATTTGAAGCTAATAAACCCATGCTTAAAGATCCCAACAAAATTTATCCGGGACAAGTTCTTAGAATTCCCAAGGTATAATTATTTAATTTTTTTTATCCGGAAAAGAAGAAACAGTTTAGAAACAGTTAAAATATAGTCTGGTTTAATAACTATCCATGATAAGATGAATTAAACTAATATAACTTAATCTTCACCTATATCGTAGATAGGATTCAATTAATAATTAGAGGAACAACAGATAAAAAACAATTGACAAACAGTATCACTTTTTGCACATTTCAAAAGAGCTGGAGCAAAAAATGTTTACAGACCGCTGGCGTCAACCAGACTCAATGGTCTGAATCCTCTGCCCAGAACATCATAGGCATCGTAAATTACCACAAAAGCTTCTTTATCCACATGTTTGACAATTTCCTGGAGTTGGAAGACTTCTTTACGGGAAACCACACAGAATAATATGGGTTTTTCAATGCCGGTGAATCCTCCCTCCGCTTTGATCAAAGTGGCTCCCCGGTTTAGTTTTTTGTCAATGACTTCAATTATATGCTGGTAATCTTTGCTTACAATTAAAGCGGTTTTGGCTATGGGTAAACCCTGCATTACAAAATCACAGGTTTTAGCGGAAATAAATAAACCTAATAGTGCCCATACTACCAGGTTGGGATCTTTGAACACTGCACCCGCAAACAGAATAATTACTGTATCAATGACAACAAAACCAAACCCCAGGGATAAACCGGTATGCTTTCTAATGATGGCTGCAGGTATATCTGTACCCGCAGTGGATCCCCGATGACGGAAAACAATTCCCAAACCTGCTCCCAGTAGAACATTCCCCGCTATACAAGCCAGGAATGTTTTATTGGTAAGAGAGAAAAAACCGGGATACTTGGGTATTTCCATTAAGAAATTTGTCAACGGTTTAGCCATAATCCCTCCGGCTGGAGCTAATAGATCAACAAATAGGGAAATGCCAATCATTCCGAAAATGGTTTTCATTCCGAATATTCTACCAATAATAATAATTCCCAGAACAAACAATGGAATGTTGAAAATCAGCATAGTCAAACCGGTCTTCCATCCGAACATGACATGGAGAACTTCAGCTAAGCCGCTAATACCCCCTGGCGCAATTCTATGAGGAACTAAGTACAGGGATATACCAGCTGCAGCAATAAATGTTCCAACTGTAATCCCCCCCAAATCGTAGATGAACTTTTTTATGCTGTCATCACCTAAAATGTATTCTCTTACTTTATTTAAATCCATATTTACTCCTAATATTATATTTTTTGGTGCTATTATGGGTAATAAAAATTGCCGATATTCTAGCTTTTTAAAATATTAAATCAACCTAAATTTTATTTTTTTTAATTAAATTTCTCATTTCAATTATCTATGAGATAGAACAATAGTAAGTATAAAATTCCTGGATTTAGTGATTAAGTTTATAATTTAAGTATTTTATGCATTTAATCAGAAAATAGAATTTGATTTTTTTCTAACTAATACTACAATGTTTCTATGTGTTGATTGCTAAATGCAATTTCAAATTTTATCAAACCTCAAAAATGCAAGGAGGAGAGATGAAGTATAAAAAACTTTACATCCCCGGACCGGTAGAAGTATCCAAAGACATTCTGGAAGAGATGTCGCACTGGATGGTGGGACATCGCAGCTCAGACTACAAGGAACTACATTCTGCAGTAATCCCCAAACTAAAAAAGCTGTTGTTTACTGAAAATTATCATGTTTTCTTGGGGACTCATTCCTCTACAGGATGGATGGAAGCCGCAGTTAAAAACTGCGTTCATAAAAAAGTTCTAAGTTGTGTTTGCGGAGCTTTTTCCAAAAGATGGAATGAAATAGCTGCAGCCTGCGGATTGGAAAACGATAAATATGAGGTGCCTTGGGGACATGGATATGATCCTGTTGAAATTGACAAAAGATTGGCAAGCGGAGAGTATGATGCAGTAACCGTAGTGCACAATGAAACCTCCACCGGAGTGATGAATAAACTGGAAGAGATTGCTGAAGTAGTAAAGAAATATCCAGATGTCTCCCTACTGGTGGATGCTGTTTCCTCTATGACCGGAGTTAAGATAGAAGTGGAGAAATTGGATGTGGATGTAATTTTAGCCGGTGTTCAGAAAGCATTTGCTCTACCTCCCGGATTGGCAGTGGTGGCAGTCAGCCCTAAAGCTATGCAGAAATCTGAAGCTGCTAAGAATAAAGGTTACTATTTTGACTTCAAAGTGTTTGAAAAATATGCAGCCAAAGACAATACCCCTACCACCCCGGTTATATCATTAATTTTCGCTTTAAATAAGATGCTGGATAAAATGTTTGCAGAAGGATTAGATAAACGTTTTGCCCGACATCTGGAAATGGCGGAAAGAGTCAGAGGTTGGGGAGAGGAACATTTTGAACTATATGCTCAACCTGGGTTTAGATCTAATACCTTGACTACCATCAAAAACACCAAAGGTATTAGTGTAGCCGATTTGAATAAGAAGCTGGGAGAAGAAGGACTGGCAATTTCAAATGGTTACGGCAAAATCAAGGAAGAGACATTCCGTATTGCTCACATGGGTGATTTCATCATGGATGATATCGAACAGATATTGAGTGCAATAGATAAAATATTGGGGTTTTAACAAAGGAGATATGAGATGAAAGTATTAATATGCGATCCGGTTGACGATAAAGCATTGGCTAAGATGAAAGATGCCGGGCTGGATGTCACTGTGAAAACCGGGATGTCTCCTGAAGAACTCCTGGAAACTGCTCCCGGTTTTGATGCCATGGTGGTTAGATCAGCAACCAAAGTACGCAAACCGGTAATTGAAAAATCTAAGGGTTCCCTGAAGGTAATTGTCAGGGGCGGAGTAGGCATTGACAATATTGACCATGAATATGCCCAATCCCTGGGAATTGAAGTTCGTAATACTCCCTCCGCCAGTTCCGCTTCAGTGGCTGAGCTAGCTTTAGCCCATATATTTGCCCAGTTGAGATATATATCCAGAGGTACCTGCGGAATGAAACAAGCCAAATGGGAAAAAAAACAGCTCAAGGGACAAGAAATTGCCGGTAAAACTTTAGCGGTGATTGGTCTTGGCAGGATCGGTACAGAATTGGCTAAGAAATCAGCAGCTTTGGGAATGAAAGTAAAAGGTTTTAAACGCTCTAAAATTGACAAACCTCCGGTAGAAGGAATGGAAATCTATTATGACCTGGATGAAGCAATTAAGGATGCAGATATCGTCAGTCTCCATCTTCCCTGTACTGAACAGACTAAAAATATCTTCAACAAGGAAACACTGATGAAGTTGAAGAAGGGTTGTATCCTTATAAACTGTGCCCGTGGCGGAATTGTGGATGAACAGGCATTAGCTGAGGTTATCAAGGAAGGACATATTTCCGGAGCAGGTTTTGATGTATATGCAGATGAACCGGTCAAGGAAGACAATCCTCTGCTTAAACTGGATAATATCACCCTTACTCCTCATATTGGCGCTTCTACCAAGGAGGCTCAAGCTAGAGTAGGACAGGAAGTGGCTGATATTCTGATTGAATATTCCAAGAATTTATAATCTTTTTGGGGGAGGTATCCCTCCCCCCTTTTTTAACCACAGATTTACCTGCCATAGTGGCAGGTTAACAGGATGCCCACTACCATACCCCGGATTGGTTTACCACTAATTTACCTGCCAAGGGGCAGGTAAACACAGTACCCCACCCAACCCAGAAATATTTT
>LKUE01000308.1 GCA_001412365.1 Desulfuromonas sp. SDB
TCTACTCTTTTGAATAGAGAAGTTGATATTGTTGAAAAAGAATCTTTAAAAAATCCCATTAGGAGAAAGAATATTATCGAAAACCGAGAGATATTGTATGCAGATAAATGAACAGGATATTTCATATTTACTGGATATCTTGGAATGTATAAATGATATTATCTCTTTTACCTCAGATATTTCGTTTGATGAATTTGAAAAAGATAAGATGAGAAAACTTGCTGTTGAAAGACAACTGGAAATTATTGGACAGGCTGCCAACAAAATCTCCGAAGAAACTAAAAAACAACTTATAACTATTCCCTGGAGACATATTATTGGTTTAAGAAATCGTCTTGCCCATGATTATGGTGAGATTTTAGCTAAGAGAATTTTTGATATTTCGCAAGATTCTCTATTATCTCTAAAACAAGAAATTGAAAAAATTGAACAGATAAAAAAATATCTATAAAAAATTTTCAATCATTTCTCAATACACCTGGAACTTCCCTCTCCACTAATCAAATTCTTATCCTTACCAATCCTGTTAAATTTCAGGATAGAATGGTGATTCAGTGTTTAGATGGGTAAGAGAGGTACTCTGCTATCTCTGTGGTTAAATTCTATAGGGTTTGATTGGTTGGTAATATCACTCCAGCAGGTGAATAAATAAACCGCTTCTCAGTTTAGGTTCAAACCAGGTGGACTTGGGGGGCATTACATTTCCGGTATCTGCAATATTCATCAGCTGCTCTATCGCCACCGGATAAAGGGCAAATGCCACTTGGAATTTTCCACTATCTACCAGTTTAACCAGCTCCTTGATACCCCGGATACCTCCCACAAAATCTATACGCTGATCTTCCCGGGGATTGCCAATTCCCAGGATGGGATGCAGTAAATTATTCTGAAGAATACTTACATCCAGGGCTTCCACCGGATCCTGGGGATTCCAGCTTCCCCGCTTGGCGTCTAATCTGTAGAATTTGTGATCCAGGTACATTAAAAATTGATTGGGTTGTTGAGGCTTCATCTGTTCAGGATCATCTGGGTTGAGCTCGGTCAAACTGAATTTCTGCTGTATCTTATCCAGAAATTCCTTCTCGCTTAAATTATTTAAATCGGTTACCACCCGGTTGTAATCCATAATCTTCATCTGATTATCTGGGAATATTACAGTTAAAAAGTAATTGTAGTGTTCTTCACCGGTATGGTGGGGATTTTTCTGTTCCAATAATTTCTCAGCTCTGCTGGCTGCTGCGCTTCTATGATGACCATCGGCAACATATAGCAGATCAATTTCATCAAACATATTCTGAATTTTATGAACATCATTTTCATCACAAACTTTCCATAAAGTGTGGACAATTCCGTCAACCGAAGTAAAATCATTTTCAGGCTGGTGGTTTTCAATAAAATTTGCAATGAATTGATCCAGGTTTTGTTTAGCCCGGTAGGTTAAAAAAACCGGACCGGTATTAGCTTTTAAAGACATAATATGATTGGTACGGTCATCTTCTTTTACTTTCCGGGTATGTTCATGCTTTTTAATTAAATCTTTGTCGTACTCATCAACACTAGCTGCCGCCACCAATCCTATTTGTTCATGATCACCCATAATTTGACGGTAAAGATAAAAACATTCTTTTTCATCCTGCACCAGCCATTGATTTTGTTTGAAATCATCCAGATTTTTTCTAGCTTGGTCGTAAACTCTCTGGTCATAGAGGTCAATGGAGGGATCTAAATCAATTTCCGGTTTCACAATATGAAGGAAACTGTGGGGGTTATCATTTGCCAATTCCCTGGCTTCATCGGAATTTAAGACATCATAAGGGGGAGATGCAACTTTTTCCGCTAGTTGTTTAGGTGGTCTCAATGCTTTAAAGGGCTTAACTATAGCCATCTATACCTCCTGCTTATCGTCTGAAGAATCCTTTTTTCTTTTTCTTTCTAGTAGTTCGTTTTGCTTTAGAAGCAGTAACCGTAGCGGGTTGCTCTCCGCTTCCATCATTCTCCGGTGGTGGTTGTTCAACTTCCTCCTCCTCTTCTTCTTCAAATCCTTCGTGAACTTCAGCTAATCCGGAAACGATTAATGAGTGAACTATTTTCGCTGTTTCCAATAAGGACATCGAGGTCACCTTGGATAGTTCCCGGACTGTTCTCTCATCGTTTACCTGGGCGGCAATAATCCACTGTTCAGGATTAATTTTCACTTCTTTCACCTCAGGATCGGCAATCAGGGAAACAAATAAATTCAAATCCGGAATTTCTTTAGTAATTTCTTCCCATTCTTTTAATTTTTCCTGCAACGATGAATGAGCTTGGTCAATGGGGATGTCAATTGCTTCTTTATTAACCGTGTCGGTAGGATTAAAGGAAAATTCACCTTCCTTCAATCTGAATAGATTGAACAAAGCCACTTCACCAGTATTATCTTCTTGATCGTTAGCGGAAACAATTGACTGATCTTTAAAGTGAATTTCTCCGGTGCAGTTTGAGGAAGAAATTTTAAGTACCCCGTTTTTCCCGCTTGTCTTTATAAATTGAAGGATTGTCTTCATCTCAAAATCTGAAAGTTTTCCACTTAATGCAGCCATAATCCCTCCTTAAAGGTTAATACCCATAGTAATCAGGTGAGAATTTCCTAAATCTTCACTGTAGGGCAAAAAGGCATAATCAAAGCATATTGCCTTCCAACTATAACCTAAACCTGCAGTCCAACTTTGAGTATCTGAATTAAATCTTCCTCCTGCCCTAAGTGCTAATCCGCTGGAATGGACAATCTCTGCTCCTAAATCCCAACGCATCCGGACATCAGGATATTTCCAGGCATCTAAAGCCAACGATCCGTTGAATCCCTTGTATTCAGGAAGGTTTAATGCAGTTCCAACCCTCCAGCCGGTGGGAAGTCTTGATGTTTTCTCGGAATTATTAATATAGGTGTATTTGGGACCGAAATTTTCAAGAAGTGCCCCTAAATTAACGTACTTGTTTAATTTATAATGCACTCCGAAGTCGAAGGCATAAACGGTGGTAGAATACTGAAATATCTTCTGGTGGAGAAGTTTAGTCCGAATGCCCATAGATAGATCTTTGTAAACCCGATAAGATATAGCGGCTGAACTTATAAAATCGTAAGCGCTGAAATCTCCTTCCGAGGGACCTGGACCTGATCTGAATTCCAAACCATCCACAAACAAACCGCTGAAACTTAAACCCAGGGCATAATTCGGTTTAGCTATCAGTATTCCTAAATATTCCTGATGTATTCCCTGAAAATGATTCTGATGATTAAAAATAAAACTGGTTTGATCTGCGAGCATGGAAGCGGGGTTAGTTGAGACCGATTGCTGAGGGGTCGAACCAGCGGCATAGGTACCTCCCATTGCCGCTCTCCGGGCAGATACCGGTATTTTTAAAACAGCAAAACCAATTCCCGTTTCAATTTTCTCGAGATTATCATTGTACCAATCTGTAATTCCTGCTCCATTCAATACTGCAGAACACAGGAACAGAGAGGTAATGATTATATTTATATATAGTCGCATTAATATCTCCTTAAAAAATGAATTAAGTAATTAACTTCTGAGATTCTTCCTCGAATTTTTTTCTGGCATTTTCTTCATCAATATATTCACTAACTGCACTGACCAACTCTTTCAACCTGTATTTTCTAGGTTTTCCTCTATCCAGCCAGTTTTCCAGTATTCCATCAAAGTAATATTCAATCCAGGGACCGGCAATTTTTGAAGCTAAACCTTTAATTTTAGCAATTACTGCATCAATATTGCCTTCTTCGCTGGATTTGCTGTTCACCATTTCTTCTTTTCTGGCACTTAACGATGAAACCCAATCTTCATAGTCAAAATCAGCACCCATTAAATAATCAGTTGATTTTTCAACAACTTTTATTAAATTATTTTCATTTACATCTTTGTTGCAAATAGCCAGTAGGAAACCTTCTGAAAAGCTGTTCATGTATATTAAAGCTTCCTTGTATTTCCAGTTGACCATACCTTCCTTGATCCCCGATTTCCTGAGGGCATCCCACATTATCACCAGCTCTCTGCCCAATTCATCCATTTCCTCCAGAGAAACTGACTTGGGGATGTATTTGTGTTTAACCGAACCATTTAAAGCGTAGATAATAAATCCAATAACATTTTCAATAGACATAATGTTATCTTGTACAACTTCGACAATTCCAACCATTTTACTTACCTAACTTTTTGACGATTTCACGGTGAGTTACATTAGCCGACAAAATGTAAACATCGTACTTCCAGGGTACTGCTCTAATCCAAAGTTCCCTCCCCTGAACATACAGCAATACTTCATCCGGTCTGGACAGTCCGAATTTCTCCCCAACTTTACATCCCCATTCATTGAGAAAGAATGCTGCCTTAACTATTGACTGGGGATTGTTCATTTTTGAAGAGTTGATTAATTTCCACTTGGCATCAACTCTTAATGCTGCGTCAATGCCCTTTATCTTGGAAATTTCTTCAATTGACAGAAGTTCATCCTGTTCAGTGGATTTTATCCCATCCTTAGCATCCAGGGCAATTTCTTCAGGGGGAGTCTTAAATAACTTCTCTCTGATTCTCAGCTGCTCTTTTTCATCCTGAACCAGAGGTAATCCCTCGTCAATTCTGCGGGCAGCTTCAAGCAGAAGCATATTTACATCCATAGTAGGTTTTTCTTCAGGAGGTTCAGTCCAGGGAGCTACATTGAAAACCCCGCTTTGCCAGGACAACATCCGGTAAAACGCCTTATCCATAAATTCATTGCCGGAACGGGCATATACAAGTTTTCCATTTCTAATGTACATCTCTCCGGAACCTTTAAGAGATTTCACCGATAATCTTCGATTACCTCCGGCTAAAGCCATCATCTGAATTAGATCAAAGGGCGAGATGGATTCAATTTTCGCTTCAAATTCCTTGGGGGGTTCTAAGATATTCTCAATCTTGGTAGCAAATTCATCTAGATCAAATGGTTTCTCAATGTATAAAACCGCCCCCCTCTTCAACGCCGCTCTATATGCGCTGGGAGATCCGTGAGCAGTTATCACCACAACTTTGGTTAAGGGACAATTATCCTTCATCCACCCCATCAGCTGAAAACCGTCAATATAGGGCATTTTTAAATCAGTGACAACTAAATCAAATGATTCATTTTTTAAAATCTTTATTGCTTCCCGGGGGTCCCATTGAACATTGATATCAAAACCTGATTCACCCAGTCTTTCTCCTACAATGGAGGCAATGTCCAATTCATCGTCCACTACCATTATCTTTTGTTTTTTCTTAGTAAAAAGTTTTTCTTCACTCATTGATTACCTCTGATTGCTGCTAATGATTAACTTTCCCAACCGAATTCCGATCAGATAACTGCTTAGATTTAATTTCATATTGATTCATCTTGACGGGAATTTTCAACAAAACCTCTGTTCCTTCACCTGGCTTTGAAGAAATGCTGACAGACCCTCCCATCCTTGTAATTATCGCATTCACCACATTTAAACCCAACCCGCTGTGGTCGTTGAAACTTGAAAAAAAGGCATTGAAAATTTTGGGCTTGTCATTTTCATCAATACCGATGCCGTTATCCTCAAAAAATATCAACAAATTATCTTTCTTTTGGGTAATGTAGATGACAATATTGTTCTGGGCGTTGTCAGATAAATTACAGGCATTTTCCGCATTATCCAGCAAATTAGACATCACCTGGATAAGCTCGTCAGGTTCTCCAAAAAACTCTAAACTTTTAACTTCAGTGGTAAAATGAAGCTGGATGTCTTCACTGAGAGAATTTCTTTGTCTATTTATCCATTCTTTAATCAAATTAATTGTATCGTAAACCGTATTTCTTCTAGTTCTGGGTTTGGACAACATCCGGGCAGAAGCGAGAAGCTTGGTAAATCTTTCCACCTGCTTGGAAATTTTTGATTCCATCTGGGAAACGTATTCTTTAACTGTATCCGGAACCTCTTTATTTTGAGCGACATGACGCTCCACCATCTGCATACTTCCCCGGATAATGGTAAGGGGATTACCTAATTCATGAATTAAATTTGAAAAAAATTCCAGCATACTGTCGGAAACTTCGGGAAACTGAGAAGAATCCACATCAAAATTTCTTTTCCTTTCATGAGTAAAACTCTGATCCCTCAGTTTAACTAACTTTTCGCCGTCCAGAGAAACATTTCTCTGATTTTTGTCGTAATCCAGGGAAAAGTAAAAATGTTCCCAGTAATTTTTCAATATCTCCTGCAAAGCTTCCATGCCGCTGATATAGGAAAAATTTGCGTAGATTACATCTCCATGTTCAAACACAATAACTGCTTCCCGATTTAAAACTAATTTTCCGGAGAATTCAAACTCAACTAAGAATTCCAGAAGGTCTCTGACTGTTATTACTCCAAAGCCGCCTCGGAATAATTTGCCGTTTTTTTTATTCATGGTTTACTGTTATAACTGGTTCAGTGTCCTGTGCAGATATTTCAACATTAATACCTGCTCCTGCAAAACTTTTTAAAATCGACATAATAATTTCAGCTTTTTCTCTAAAACCGCTGATTTTAAATATTACCTCAGGATAATAGGATAGACAACTTGATAATGGTAATAATTTCATCAATCCTCCTGCAGATAAATCATCAGCATCAAAATCAGATTCTTCAAAAATAACTTCATAATTATCCGGCAACATTGACACCTGGTAATAATTTTTATCGGATATGATCAAAGTAACCGGAAGATGATCGGAGTTGAACACTTTCAGGGAATCACCTTTTTCAATGCTGACTGAAAAAGCTGAGGATAACTCCGGTTGTTCGATCCACTGTCCCCCCTCAAACCTGGCTATCCTTCCGGAGATACTCTGCTGCGAACCGCAGGAGATTAAATTCAGATCAATGGATTGAACCTGATTAATTGAGTCCAGGGATACGGTGACATAACTCACTTCATTTTTTCTGACGCTTACCGGCAAGGATTTCTCCAGGAATCCCTCCGCTCCCACATATAGCGAAATAAAGCCTGAAGGCACTTCAAAAAATGTAAACTGACCCAGGGTATCACTGATACTGCTAAAGGTATCTTCTCCCCTTAATATAATTTGCGCATTGTTCACCGGATTTCCCTGGTGTACAATCTGCCCCTGAATAGACCCGCTTCCCCTTACTGAACTTTGATCGCGGTATAACGGAATCTGCAGGGCAAAATTAACACTCCAATCATAAGGTTGCCCGGATATCCCTGAGGATAAATCTTCAGATACATCCGCCCCCAGTCTAACTTTTGTAAAAAATTCAGCATCCACATCAAAAGGCAGTCTGACTTGGGTTCCCAATCTTAAATATGAGCGGCTGTAGGAAAACAAACGGTTGTCCTGATTATAACTTTTATCAAAACCGACATAAGTTCTGGCTGATGAATTCTGCAAAAAAACTTCCCCTCTGAGCAGCCAGCGATTATCCTCTGCTTCCCAACAATATCCTGGAGAAATCTGTATACCGCTGAATTCATTTTTTTGAAATTCAGCCAGCAACATTAAATTACGGGAATGCTGGAAATCCTGATACCATAATCCCAGATCGCAAAACGCTCCTCCAGGTCCCCCCAAATGTATCCCCCAGCTGTAGTTTTCAAGGGTGCTGTCAGTAAAATTATGATAATAGCCTCCTCCGTTAACCCTTAAAAAAGAATTTATTTTCCAGCTGAGGTTGGCATTGAGCAAGTAACTGCTTGATAAGCTGTCATTTAACTCCTGTTGAAAATATTCTCCGCCCCAAATTATTTTGGCTCTCCACTTTTTATCAATAAGAGGTGAGTAGAAATTAAAATTCTGATTAGAAAACTGGATTAAGACCAGCAGGGTATTTACTATCCACATTAACTATTTGTTGATGAACCGGTTGAGCCAGAAGGACTCTGTTTATGTGCGCCTATATACAGTCTGCGGAATTGTTCGTTGTCAACTATAGCTTTATTTATCAAGAACAATGTTTCCACATTCTCATTGGCATTTTGGATGCGATCACATAATTCTTCAGCTAAAGCTTTTAAAAATTTGCCCATGGTGGAAGGATATTCTTCCATCATTGAATCTAATAATTCTTTTCTAAATATTAAAGTAGTACACTTAGTCAGCGCTTTCACCGTAGCACTGCGGGGATGATCGGTGAGTAGAGCCATATCTCCTACAAATCCCCCCGGACCTAATTTCGCTAAAACCAGTAAAGTATCTTCCCTTTTCAGGATTACCTGTACTTCTCCGTCAATAATTATGTACATTTCATGACCGGTATTGCTTTCCTCAACTATGGTTTCCCCTTCATTAAATGTCTTTTCTTCTAATTGATTGGAGATGATATCAATTTCTGCTTCCGATAAATATTTAAAAATGGAGATATTCTTAAGCACTTCAAATTTCATATTTCCTCCCCTGCATTATGGGTCGCGTGGGAATCGAACCCACGACCCCCTGCTTAAAAGGCAGGTGCTCTACCTATTGAGCTAGCGACCCATTTTAAGTGTGTAACTATATATATAGTTAAATAAAATACCCTGTCAATTAAAATGTATGAAAAGAAAGATTATATTCAAGTAATCCAGTTTATTCAACAATTTTTTAGAAAATAATAGTTTTTTTAAACCTTTGTCCGTTTTATTTCGTCATAACCATAAACAAAGGAGGAAAAATGAAAAACTTGTTTAAAAAAATTAATAGTCTGAAAGCTGCTTTTCTGGTTGGATTATTTCTTGCCACTGCTGCCTATGCTCAACCTGCTCATGACCATTACCAGTCCCGGGGCGGACCGGACTCTCCCCCAGGACCGCCCCAGGGCAGATTTTTAGACCGGTTAGATCTTTCCGAGCAACAAAAAGAACAGGTGATGATCTTGATGGAATATCATCATGAACAAATGGAAATTTACCGTGAAAAAATCAGAGAAATTCATGAGGATTTAAAAGAACTACTTGCTGACCCTGAAGATCCCCAGGCAATTAAGTTAAAAATTATGGATATGGCTCAACTGGAAGGAGAGATGAAATCTCTCCGGGTTGATTTAATTTTCGATATTATGGAGCTTTTAACTGAAGATCAACTAGATAAACTGCCCGACAATTTTTTAATGAGGTTTTTACAACCCCAAGGTCCTCAACAGCACCAGAGCCCCCAACATCATGACCAAAGACCTCCCCAGGATCATAATCACCGTCCTGATTTTTAAAAAATTTAAACAGAATAGAAAAAGGAGTTACCCAGTAACTCCTTTTTTATTTTTTCATGATTAAATAAAGTTTTTATGCTGGTTTTGCCTTGTTGCTGACACCAGGTATCAGACGCTCGGTCAACTGCCACTTAATGTTCTGGTTGGCTTTTTATTCAATGGTTATAGACTGGATAGACTTGCGCAATGAGGTCTCATACTCTGGAAAATCCTCTGCTGGAGTGACAAACGAGATCTCAATGAGTCTGTCCCCTTTGTGAATAAAAACCTTGATGGACTTACTACCCGCATTTGGATATTCGATGACTGTTAGGATAGCGTCGAAGCCGCTTATTGATATAGTAGCGGTTGAAATCACTTTTCCGGAATTTGCTTCTGAAAGCTGCTGCACATATTCATCAAACGATTTTCCTTCCAAGGGCTCATCTAGGATAATACCGGTGTTTTCGCCCTTGAAACACATTCGCGGATTAGGTCTATCCACACTCCAACCGGAAGGAGCGTACATGGATATCCCTAGTTCAGGCGCTTCCATTTTTCCGTTACTTGCTGTACTTCCACCTCCACAGCCCATAATAATCAACCCCAGGAAAATCAGAATCATCCTCAATGAATACTTTGTCATTTTCCGTCTCCTTTCTGTCGTCGTTAAGACTAAAGGGCAGTGATAAAAGTAGTTGTGTTCAGAAAACAGTGCATAATTTTTTTAAAATTTTAATATTTAATTTACCAAAAGGGCATCAGAGAACCTAATATGGTCAAAGATTGACTTAACTTGACATATTGGTAAGACAGGTGGTCAAATTTCCTCAAAACAGTTTAGATCAAAACCAAAAGGAGGAAACAATGACCACCCAAATGAAGACTTATTACTGAAAAATTGAAATTTTTCAGTCTAAAAAAGCAAACATTGCTAGAGCTAGCTGAATTCTTAAAAAATGTATCAGAAGCCTGCCGGATCTCCGGATGTTCCCGACAACATTTTTATGACATCAAAAAGGCATATGAACAGGATGGACTTGAGGGATTAAAAGAGAAGAGCAGGAGAAAACCTTGTTTTAAGAATAGGGTTGCTCCAGAGGTAGAGGAAGCGATAGTGCAGATGGCTTATGAATATCCAGCGGCACATGTCAAGAAAGTTGTGTAAGAAGATGAAGGATTCATACCGAGAACAGACAAAATTACCCGGCCATTTTATCAGCTAAAGAGTTCATTTCTTCCAATGCGGAATTAACATCGACATCTGAATTTGTAGAATAATTGATAAATTTTCCTCTATGAATTTGCAGCAATTCATATTCATTCGCTTTAAAATAAGGATGCACCTTTTTCCATTTGCCTTTTTTCAGGCGATCCAGCTGCAAGATAATATTAATACCCAGTATTTCTTCACTTTGAAAGAATCCATTAAGTCGGTTTCTAATGGTTTCAATTCTGCTGTTAAAATTTTCAGATACATTGGTGGTGTAGATGTATTTTCTAAGAGGTTCGGGGTATTTGAGAAAATTCAGATAATGGCATCTTTTTGTCCAGATCAGAGAAGAAAAATGTTTGTAATTATCTTTATAAGCAAGGATTAGTTTTTCAAACTTTTCCAGGGCATGTTCATAATTACCAAGAGATTTTATGCTGTCAAAATTATTTTTAAATTCTTTTCCATCTTGTTTAGACATGTTTTTGGTTATGTTTCTTTTAAAATGAGTTATACAGAGCTGATGATCGGTATAGGGAAACATCTCTGAGATCGCGTCAATTAGTCCCGGGAAATCATCAGAGACAATCAGAGATATGCGTTTTAAGCCCCTGGAGATCAAATCATTGAAGGTTTTAAGCCAATTGCCTTTGTTTTCTACACCGGTATGGATATAGAAGCCGTAGAGGTTTTTATTCCAGTTAATATCAATGCCAATAACCGTATAGATAGTAATGGTTTTTACTTTTCTTTGTTCTTTGTCCCTCATTTCAGTTCTGTATCCGTCAATATAGGCTACAAAAACATCAGCAGGTAATTCTTTTTGCACAAAGCAATAATACCTGTTTTTTAATTCTTCAATGATATTTTCAACTTCACTTTTAGAATATCCAAGACCCATTTCTTGCAACAATATCCTCAGTTTGGCAGGAGAATATCCATTGACAATCAAAGCTTCCAGCAAATTAGTATAACTCTGTTCACTTCTTTTATACTTCTCGGGCAATATAAAAGGTCGGAAGTTTAATTCTCTGGTCCTGGGTACATCCAATGATAATTTCCCCAGTGCGGTATCCAAATTTCTGGGGTAGAAGCCATGACCGAAATCAGGATTGTTCTTCAAAAATATCTCTCTATCCGAGATCATCATCTGGTTAATCAGATCCTGGAGCATGGACTTAAGATTGGTTGAAACAAAGTTCTTAATTTTTACTTCATCCCCCATAGTTTCTTTGATAGAATTATCAATAGCTTCTTTTGCAATTTGTTCAACAAGAGATTTTTTCATGATGTCATTACTCCAGTTTAAAGGTTTTAAAAAATCCATGGTTATGATTAAAATCCTGGTTTAATGGCTGTCCCATCCGGAGGTCGCCCTCCGGATGGGATATAACAATACTTCCACTCCATTATCTTTTAACAAATTAATCCAACTCCATACACAACATTTATCTTAATCCCTATCCAGCCTATGGGCAGATCAGGGCATCTAATGAGTAGGAGTGAGGTCAGTATGGCTCAGGCATGATCTGGAGACCTTTAAGAAGCGCCTGACGTCGTTAGAGGAGAAAGCATCCAAAGAAGGTATCGTTTTTACCAAGGAACAATTGATAGCTTTGGAAATGAAGAAAAAAGAAAAGGAATCTGACCCAAATATCATTGAAACGGAACATCCCGGTTATCTAATTTCCCAGGATACATTTTATGTCGGCTATATCAAAGGAGTGGGCAGAATTTATCAGCAGACGGTTGTTGATACCTATGCCCAGATTGCCTTTGCCAAAGTCTATACCGCCAAAGTGCCTATCACTGCCGCTGATATCCTCAATGACCGGGTACTGCCATTCTTTAACAATCATGAAGTCCCCATACTGAGAGTATTAACTGACCGAGGCACTGAATACTGTGGCAGATTGGACAAGCATCCTTACCAGATATTCTTACAGTTCTATGATATTGAACATACTAAAACCAGGGCAAGAAGACCACAATCAAATGGCATATGCGAAGCTTTCCACAAGACTATATTGAATGAATTTTACAAAGTAGCATTCCGGAAAAAAGTATATTCCAACCTTGAACATCTACAGGAAGATTTTGACAACTGGCTAAATTACTATAACAATGATCGAACCCACCAGGGTAAGAGATGTGATGGAAAGACTCCTATGGATACTTTCCTGGATAATCTG
>LKUE01000309.1 GCA_001412365.1 Desulfuromonas sp. SDB
ACACCCGGTTCTTACACTGTCGCGCTGTATGTGGGCGACGGCGTGACCTATGACCGTGAGACCAAGTTGGCATACATCATCGTCTTTTAAAAAATGTGTCTGCCATCTAATTAATGCCTGATAATGGATTGAGACGTTCCTTGAGGATGAAAAAAGTATAAAATTATCGATTTTAACTATAATTTGAGATCCTTAGTGCTTTTAATCACTTTTGCAGGATTACCAACAGCAACACTATTTTGAGGAATATCATGTATAACAACACTCCCTGCACCAATTATTGAATTCTTTCCAACTGTAACGCCCCGAATGATATTCACACCTGCACCGATATACACATTGTCTTCAATGATAACCTTTTTTTGAATTGTTGGATAATCTGGATTTGAACGATGATAACTGCCATCTTGAACTGTTATTATCGTCCTTGGACCAATTACAACATTATTTCCAATCTCAATCAACCAAGGTCGGGTCTCTTCTAAAAATGCTTGATGACCAATTGCTACATTCTTTCCCATTTTTGTTCCTCGCAACTTATAAAATAAGCGTGCAATTCGCCAGTGCGGGGCGTTTATTGCAATTACGTGAAGAACGTTTTTCATCGTATAACAATAACGCAGTTTTTTATATTCATAGGATGGATCTGTTGTCATTGGGATCACCAAATAAATATTTTTTTCAAATTGAATTCCACTAATCAACTATACTGACTTCGATGATAATCAATAAAGAGATCTATAATTTTTTTGCAATTAAATATTATTTTTGTTATAATTTTTAAGGTCTTGGCGATATTTCTCAACGAATTTCCTGCCAATACATTCACAAGCTCATCATTTCTTATGAAAACAGGCCTTGTACCTTTATTAGTATCTTTTTCTATCACAATATTTGGCATTATAAAGACATAATCTAGTTATCCTAATAAAAGTTCTGTAAAATTGATTTGGCCCTTAATTTCACCTTGAATTAAAAAACAAGGAAAATCAGGCAATTTCTCTCTTTGCTTTCATTGAAGATGTCAGACGATGGTTATATGGATGTCCCTCAGTAAAAAATTCCGTAAAATCAAACCGTCGGCCTATGAAATGAGGACCAAAACGGCAGAATCACTATTGAAACCCTATAAAATCAAAAAAGTAACTCTTTGACACGTATTTCCAAAGCGCGGCCTTCATATGAAAGTGACTATCGGATTGCTGAGATTGGAACTCTGAACGGAAGGATGTTCAATTCACATAATGTAACTCTACGATTAGCACGGACAAAAAGAGGGTAAACTACGCTATATACCTATGATCTATAGCTCCTCCTCTCTTGTGTGATGTAAAATGGTAACCTGGAAAATCTGAATGCATAGTATTTGGATTCTTTTCCTATAAGTCCAGTCCTGTGAAATATGCAGGACTTGTCAAGCAGATACGCATTATGCAATTTGCACGGGTTTAATATTTTAACGAAGAATGAGGCTGGCGCGGCAAAAGGCGGATCAAGGACAATAATTCATA
>LKUE01000310.1 GCA_001412365.1 Desulfuromonas sp. SDB
GCTTGAAATCCTTAAAAAAGTTAAGTACTAGAATTTGATTTTTCATTGACTCAATGTTTTTATAATTGTGTTCAATTGCCTGTTTGATCATGTGGTAAGCTTGGTTGTATTCTCCCATCTCCACGTACAGACAGGCGGCATTGAAAAAAATTGCAGGATTTTCAGGAGCATGTTTCAGGCATTGACTCAAAAATTTTTTGTTCAGATCATAATTTACCGGTAAACCGGAGTTATCATTCTGCAGGACATACAAAGCATTGCAGTATATGCTAAGGTCCTGGTGGGGATAGTCTATTATCTGTTCATAAAGTTTAATACTCTGCATGAATTCATCACCAGTTAATTTTTTGTATGCTAATTCAGCAATATGCTCTATTAACTGTTCGGACCGGGGAACTTTTTCCATTAAAATTTTATCTCCTTCCATGTAAGCTGAGTGCCAGATCTGGACACAGAGAGTATCGAATTCATACCCGGGTGCTTTTTCTTTTAAATTGAGTAAAGACTCTGCATTTTTTATTAGCAATTGCCGGTCCTGTTGGTTTTCAATATCCATTGTTTCGGTTATAACTTCCAATACTATAATACTGTAATCATCCTCTTTTTCTACTGCTTGTATTAATGGCAGAGTGTCACCGTTGATAAATGATTTAACTTCTTTCCAGCCTGGGTTGAGAAAGTATTGATATCTTTCTTCCTGTTCCACCTTTTCCTCACTGTATTCCAGCAGTCCTTTTAAAACATGGCTTCTTATGGAATGATGATCGTTATTTTCAATGACATCTTCGAATTGAGGTATGAGATCTTCGATACTTTGCACACTCCAATCGTGCCAGGGAGATAAATCAGTACCGCCTGATTCATTGTCCTCGGGACGGTATGCTATTAGGATGGGGGATATTTGATGAATTTCAAACAGCCATCTTTCAATGTCCTGATTGAACAGGGCAACTTGTGAATCGGTGGCAAAAAACCACCTTCGGCTATCTTCATTTTCCTCAGGGGTGGGATTTGAATTATCTTCTGCTGAATAAGTATGGGCAATATGAACATGGGCAAATTGATCGCTTCCTGCGGAAAGAGCGTTATTTTCCCAGAGGATATCATCAATGGGCTTAGGAACATTTGTGGCAATTAGTTTTTTCTGATTTTCGTCAGGTTCATTTATAAATACAACACTGATTTCAGCCCATTCGAAATAGGTGGCTTCACCGGCGCCGATAAATGGGAAATAGTATTTCTCAGTGTCTTTACTCATGGTTTTCTCCAATTTTAAGTTTACAGTATGTTACTTAAGAATATTTATATTGTTTATTAATTAAAATTAGCAAAATTAATTAAATCATTAATCTAGATAAAGTCAAATATCAAACACTGTAAAATCTAGCCTTAACATGTACAATAATTTGCTGTTTTGTGTATAATTGATAATAGTGCACATAGTTGACTTAACTAATGGGGAAAAGATCGTTGAATGTTATCAAATGGACTGCCAGAATAAGCGGATTGGTAATGTTCTTATTGACTATACCTTTTTTACTTTGGTATTTATGATCTGCTTACCTTTACTGGTGAATATTATCTCTGGGTTAATCTTTTTAGAAAATCCTGGACCGGTTGTGGTTTTGCTGCTTTTACCGGGGATATTGTATTTAGTTTATAGATTGAAACTTGCTTTTCATATCAGGAAATATTACATAAATGAAAATTGAACAACTTATCATAAAATATTGTGCAAAAGATTTAGAAGTAAAATATTAGGATACTTATAAGATCAGGAGTCTGGAAAATGGATACGATGGAAGAGCTTGTTGTAAAACTAATAGGGGTATCCATTATTTTATTTATTTTCTTTAAATTATTCCTATGGCAATTTTGGCAGATGATAAGAGATGAAGTAAATCTTAAACTGGCGAAGAAAGAACTCCCGGAACTGGCTGATGAGATGAATCTAAAGCGGAAAAAAGATACAGAACTGGGTACATATACCGGAGTATGGAAAAAACACATGATTAGGATAGAGCCCAACACTTACCGGACATCAATTGGTATTAAAATAAATAGAGATCCTCAATTTTCAGCAAAGCACGAGGGGATATCAGAGAAATTTGATATTATCTATATTTTTCATTTTCTCTCAAAATTTATCATTAGATTCATGCCGGAATTTTCGGTAAATGAGGAAAGCAAACCGAAATTTGATTTTAATGATCAAATCCTGGATAAATATTTTCAAAGAAGAAAATTACTTAGCAATGATGGGGAAAAAATTGCTTGTAATTTTCAGTTAAAAGAGGAGATTAAAGCCTTTATTGAAAAACATGCGAAAAAGATAAAAAATTTGTATATTGATTCGGAAATTTCCTGTTCACTATGGGTGGGTAGTTCATCCACTAAAAGCAGGAACTATTCTGTAACTGCTAAACAGGTAAAATATATGCTGGAAGAGATGCTCCCGGTGGCAGAGAAATTGGAAAGACTGCTAAAATAAAACTCAAATTTAAATTAAAATTATCCATTGAAATATTTTTCAGAACGGTGATAATTGTTTTGAGTATTCCCATCTAATTTTAATCTGAATATTATGATAGATATACTTGATAAATCAAGAAAGTTACATGAACAAGCCATTGAGCTGCTTTATGAAGGGGGAATTCATAAAATATTAAGCAGTAAAGCGAAGGTTTTTTACACCGGAAGTTACAATCTGGATTTGATGGTTTGGCCGGATATTGATATTTACCTTTCAATTCAAAACAATCCATTTGATAAAGAAATATTTTTTGATATAGGCAAGGAGATAGCCCTATTGCCTGATGTTGTATCCTTAAAGTATAAAGATCACCGATCATATCCTCTGGAGATTTTACCCCGTGGATTGTACTGGAATATTCGCATTGACAACGAACAATTCGACACTCCCTGGAAAATTGACATATGGGCTTTAGCAGAACAGCAAATTAAGGAGAATATAAAAGAAATTGAAAAGATAAAACAAAAGCTGAATGAGCAGAATAGAAAATTAATCCTCAAAGTAAAACAATCTCTGATAAATGAAAAAGGCAGAACCCCCATCCTCAGCGGTTACCATATCTATCAGGCAATATTGTTATACGGAATGAGGGAAAGAGAAGATATTGTTTGGTATCTTAAAAAGAAAGGTGTAAACCTAGATGATTCCGGGTAGAAATTACGGAAAATTTAGACCTTTTAAAATATAATTTCAGTTTAGCTGTATTTTGAAATTTAGATTATCCATAAAAAATCATAATTTAAAGAGATGTCAATATCAGATAAGAGATGTAAAATAATGATCTAGGGAAAAGCAAATAAGGAGGTGACAGTTGAAGGATAAATCCGTCATTATTATCGGAGCTGGATTTGCCGGGCTTTCTGCTGGGATTTATGCTCAGATGAATAATTACAGCTCAGAAATATATGAAATGCATAATTTGCCTGGAGGATTGTGCACTTCTTGGAACCGTAAAGGATATACCATTGACGGATGTATACACTGGCTGGTGGGATCTTCTCCTAAAAGTGGAATGTACCGTCTGTGGCAGGAAGTGGGAGTGGCTAAAGGAAGAAAATTTATCAATCTTGAGGAGTTCAAACGCTATGAATGTCCGGACGGCAGGACTTTAATTATTTACTCCGATATTGACCGGTTGAAAAACCATCTGCTGGAATTTTCTCCTCAGGACGAAGATGCAATTGAAGACTTTTGTAGAGATATCAGGATGTTTACTAGTTTTGACCAGCCTAGTGATACTGATCCGTTGGTAAAAAAAATGCAGAAGAATATCAAACTGGGATTGATGATGACTTTCCGGGGAAACAAGATGAAGAAGTTGTTGAGAACTACGGCCAGAGAATATTTCAGCAGATTCAAAGATCCGGTGTTGAGGGAAGCATTGGAGGAAGTCTGGGTGCCTGATTTCTCCATAATGTTTATGCTGTTTACTTTAGCTTGGTTGCATGAAAAGAATGCAGGTTATCCCCTGGGAGGATCACTGCCCATGTCCCGCGCTTTGGAGAAAAGATACACTGAACTTGGCGGAAAAATTCATTATCGAAAGAAAGCGGAAAAGATAATAGTGGAGCAGGATAAGGCGGTAGGAGTACTGTTTTCCGATGGAAGTAAAAAATATTCTGATGTAGTTATCTCTGCGGCAGACGGTTATTCTACTATCTTTAATATGCTGGAAGGAAAGTATGCAGATGAGAAAACCAAACAGCCCTATGAGAGTTGGAAGATATTCCCCCCTTTGGTTTATGTGGGAATAGGGGTGAACAGGTCTTTTGAACAGGAACCTAAAACTGTTTCGGGAATTTGTTATAAACTGAATAATCCTATTGAAATTGCGGGGGTGGAGATAAACAATTTAACCGTTCATCCTTTCAATATGGATCCAACCATGGCTCCTGACGGTAAAACCAGTCTGGTGGTAATGTTGCCCTCCGGTTATCAGTATTGGAAAAAGGTTGGCGAGGACAGGGCAGAATATGAAAAAGAAAAAGATCAAATTGCAGCTAAAATCATTGGAGCATTGGAACAGCGTTACCCCGGAATAACTTCACAGGTTGAAGTATTGGATGTAGCAACTCCTTTAACCTTTGAAAGATATACCGGCAACTGGCAGGGAAGTTTTGAAGGATGGCTAATTACTCCTGAGAATTCCTATACTTTAATGAAGAGAATGAGTCAGACTTTGCCCGGGTTGCAAAATTTCTATATGTGCGGACAATGGGTGGAGCCGGGAGGAGGATTGCCCACTAGCGTTATGTCGGGGAGACGGTTAGTAAAAACCCTGTGCAGAGAAGATAAGAAAAAATTTAATACCAGCATTGTTTAAATTTTGACGCGGTTTAATTCATTCTCACTGTTCGTAGAATGATCAAATAATTTTCATTGATCATCAACATCTTTGAGGAATCAGTTTTTACCAGGTTGTAATCTGCTTATTTATGTGATTTCATTATATTTAATACAATTTTAAATGGAGGTTGAAAGATGGATCAGATAAGGGGAGACTATCCTGCAAAATTGAATATTGATTATTCTGAAAAATCCAACCGTCTAACTGTGTTTTTCAGAATATTTTTGGTGATTCCCATATTTATTATTTTGATAATGCTTTTAAGCAGCGGAACCTATAATCAGAGTTCTTCAGACAGCAGCGCTCAGATGATAGGGGGGATCGGGTTTGTGGTGGTTCCGGTGGTGCTGATGATATTATTTAGAAAAAAATATCCCAAGTGGTGGTTTGACTGGAACTTGTCCTTGGTGAAATTTTCTGTCAGGGTGGTATCTTATATGCTCTTTTTAACTGATCAATATCCTTCTACTGATGAAGAACAAGCAGTTCACCTGGAGTTGAAGTATCCCCATGTGGAAAATGAACTTAACCGGTGGATGCCCCTGATTAAATGGATACTGATTTTACCTCATGCTTTCATTCTCTTTTTTCTGTACATTGCCTTATGGTTCTGTACCTGGCTGGCTTGGTTTGCCATTATATTCACTGGAAAATACCCCAAGGTATTGTTTGATTTTGTGGTGGGAGTAATGCGTTGGTCATTTAGGGTGAAAGCGTATGCTGTTTTTCTGATTACCGATAAGTACCCCCCCTTTAGTTTTAGTGAATAGGAACTGAGGCAGATTTAATAACTTTCAATTAAGTTTTTTTCTTTTTTTTTAGTTTTAATGAATAAATACCGGCATAGTCGCCGAAAAGACAATTATAAAGAAGAGTATGCCCTATTGGCGACATTATGGGATAACTCTCTAGCTTTTTCCGGGATTAAAGATAATTATCTTTCTGCGGTGAGAAGATTAGGTTTTTATGATCAGTTTTTATTCAATAAACCGGGAAAACAAGATGAATTTGATGAATATTTAAAGCAACAATTATCTTTAATGGAAAGTAAGGGATGGATTGCCCGGAAAGATAAAAAGTATTCACTTACCGAACAGGGCAGAAAAGAGACTGAAAAATTTGTTGAGGATTTGCAAAAAGTAAAAAAATTCATTTCGGTAATTTACCTCCCCAAAACTGTTTCTATTGTTTCTTTGATAACTCATTTTGTACTGGCATTAATTAAACTTCCTGCAGGGATTTTATCAGGAAGTGTAGGTTTGCTAAATGATGCTATTGAAACCCTTTTAGATGGAGTGTCCTGTATATTGGTTTTCGGGGGAATTCATTTTAAAAAAGAAGGATTGGCAAATTTAATCCTGGTAATTATTATGCTGGCTACCGGGGTGTACACTTTAATTGAAGCGGTAAACCGATTTATTAATCCGGTTACCCATTCTTTTAATTTTTTCACATTTTTTTGCGGCAATATTCTCAGCTGTTTTATGTTCATTATTGTATTTCTATCAGCGGTTTATCGGTTTGAAAAGCGGCAATGTTTCGTTAATTACTCAATCAATTGATTCCCGCAATCATGTTATTGTAGCAATAGGGGTAATTGCGGGTTTGGTTTCCTCTTTATTAAATTTTATATTACTGGATTCAGTAATTGGTTTTATTATTGCTGTAGTTATCTTAAAAAGTGCAGTGGAGTTGTTGATTGAAATTAATAAAACCAGATCAGATAGAGAAGTTGATTTAACCAAGTATAAAATATTTTTTGCTGATTCCTATGAAAATATCAGACAAAAACAAATAAAAACTGGATGCTCTATTTGGTGGACAAACACCAGGTCCGCACTAAACAGGAGCTTATGGAGAGAGTAAAGCAATCACTTGACTTCGGTAAAAATGTGGTGTTGAGATAAATCGCTTTGGCTGATTCTCACTGGCACGAGGACATTATTGAACCTTTGTACGAACAGCTGATTTCAGAGCAGTTACTGCGGAATGCAGAACATATTGAAATTACCAGCATGGGTCATTCCTATATCCGTTCAAAATTAAGATGTTGAAAAGTTAGAGTAGTTCAAGCAGAATCATTACTGAAATAAATTGTATTATTAGTAAACATTTGATTTTATTTAGAGTATTTTTACATTTTCAATAATGAGAGATTTAAATACATTTCTGGAAATTGAAGAAATTCAGAAAACCATTGATAAATTGTTTCTCCGGATTAGTGACCGTTTCCCCAATTCCGGATTATCCTTAGTTTGCAAAAAACTTTATGAAATTTCCCTGGATACTGTTACCACTCTTCAGTGGATTTCCAAGCACGATTATCTAATCAGAATTTTAATTTATTCACTGATTTTGGGAATTTTATTGACTACAGTGTACTCGGTGGTTTCAGTTAAATTTACCCCCCATCAGTTTAATTTTTCTGAGTTGGTGCAAACTTTTGGCTCTGCCTTGGAGGGGCTGGCAATCGCAGTAGCAGGAATAATATTTATTTTTACTTTTGAAAGCAGAAGAAAGAGAATTAAAGTAATCAAAGCGATAAACCAGTTGCGCTGTCTTGCTCATATAATTGATATGCATCAGTTGATCAAAGATCCGGAGACATACAGACAAAGGGCAATTTCAACATCACATTCTCCCCGAAGCAGTTTGAATTTTTATGAACTTAACCGATACCTGAATTATTGTTCGGAAATGCTTGCGATAACCAGCAAGCAGGGATTTCTTTATGTTCAGAAATTTCCTGATGATGTAGCTACCAATGCGGTTAATGATCTGGAGAAATCAACCACTGATCTTTCCCGGAAGATCTGGCAGAAGATAATGATTCTCAGTGAATTTAGGGATGAGTAGAAAATTGATTTAGATAAGTGACAAAAAATGTTAAGTTAAGATAAAGGTTATAAAATTAGCAGCTAAACAGGAGGGAATTTTATGAAATTTGATCAAATTGCAGAACTACTGGGAGATGATGCTGATAATTTGCTAAAATTCAGCAATCCTAAAATCTCCAAAGACCAGCTCCACCTTCCTGGGCCGGATTGGGTGGACAATATTTTTATCTCCTCGGATCGTCCTGTTCCTGTATTGAGAAATCTTAAAGCCTTATTAAATCACGGAAGGTTAGAGGGAACCGGCTATGTTTCCATATTGCCGGTTGACCAGGGAATAGAACATTCCGGAGGAGCTTCATTTGCTCCCAATCCAATTTACTTTGACCCTGAAAATATTATTAAATTAGCTATGGAGGGTGGATGCAACGGAGTGGCTTCCACTTTGGGAGTATTAGGAGCAGTAGCCAGAAAATATGCTCACAAAATTCCCTTTATTTTAAAAATAAACCACAACGAACTATTAACCCTTCCCAATAAGTACGATCAAATATTATTTGGTTCGGTTGATCAGGCTTTTGATATGGGAGCAGCAGCAGTAGGAGCAACTATCTACTATGGATCGGAGGAAAGCTCCCGACAGATTGTTGAAATTAGCGAATGTTTTGCCTATGCCCATGAACTGGGTTTGGTCACGGTTTTATGGTGTTATCTACGAAATAGCGGGTTTAAGGTTGAAGGCAAGGATTATCATTCCAGTGCTGATCTGACCGGACAGGCTAATCACCTGGGAGCTACCATCCAGGCGGATATTATTAAACAAAAACTTCCCACCTTAAATGGAGGATATAAAACACTGAATAAACAGAGCAAGAGTTTTGGTAAATACAGTGAGAAGATGTACACTGATCTATGTTCAGATCATCTCATTGATCTATGCAGATATCAGGTGGTCAATAACTACATGGGCAGAATCGGACTGATCAATTCGGGAGGAGCTTCAGGCAAAAATGATCTGGCTGCTGCGGTGAGAACCGCGGTGATAAATAAAAGAGCAGGAGGGATGGGATTAATCAGCGGAAGAAAAGCATTTCAAAAGCCGATGAAAGAAGGGGTAGAGCTGTTAAATGCTATACAGGATGTGTACGGTTGTAAACAGATAACTGTAGTTTGAGTTTGTATAGTTTAGTTTTTCAAAATTTAAATTTTTCTATTGAGCTTATGAGGTAGTTCTTTGCTGTTTAGAACCCTTCAGAGAAAGGAAATTCAATTACTGTGGTCCATTGACCGCAGAGAAATAGTAGAAAATATATATTATGTTGAAAATAATAAACTGGTTTTAAAGCAGGAATATTTCGATATGAAAGGTTGGCCCCCGGGAGAAGATGAAATTTACACTCCTCTTCTGCAGGATTGCTATGACCGGGGAGGTTATTTTATTGGAGTTTTTGACAACCAAGATATGATCGGAGTAATGATTTTAGATAATAAATTCATGGGTAAAGACAATAATCAGGTTCAATTGAAATTTCTTCACGTAAGCAGAGATTACCGGAAAAAAGGTTTCGGAAAACTGCTGTTTAAAATAGCGGTGCAGAAGGCAATTGAAATAGGTGCAGACAAGTTGTACATATCTTCCACTCCTTCTGAAAATACAGTGAATTTTTATCTTCATCTGAATTGCAGATTAACTGAAGATGTTGATCCGGAGTTATATAAATTAGAACCAGAAGATATTCATCTGGAGTACATCATTCCCAAGTTAAGGAGTGAACATGAAGCAGGTGTTTTCAGAAACAGCAAAATACTATGATAAATTATATCAGTGGAAGGATTATGGGAAAGAAATTGATAAGCTTATTAAACTAATCCGACTGGATTTAACTGATAAATCACACACTCTTCTGGATGTAGCTTGCGGAACCGGTGAGCATATTAAATATTTAAAAAAATT
>LKUE01000311.1 GCA_001412365.1 Desulfuromonas sp. SDB
TTTTAATTAGGAGGAGAGATGAAGAACATTTTTTCATTATTACTATTAATTCCAGTCCTGGTTTGGACTGAACCGGTTGGAGATTTAGATTATTACTGGGAACAGAGAGAAGATTTAAAAATTGGATTTTACCTGGGCGCCCGGGAAAATGCTCCCGCCGGGGGAGTGGAACTGCTGTTTCCCTTGGGACAGATGAAAATAAGACCAAGCTTCAGTATAACTTTAAAAGATGATAATGACATTTCCTGGTATTACCCCGCCTGTGATATATATTATGAGTTTTATGGTTCTCCCCGCACCAACAAGAGAGTGTATCTTGGTTTGGGAGCACATGGGGGAATACCTATTGAAGATGACAATCAAGATGTCAGCTGGTCATTAGGAGGACAGGCTTTTATTGGTCTTGACTATACCCTGAACTATTCTTCTTCATTATTTATTGAACTGGGTGGGCAGGGAAGCAGATATGATATTGGCACTGAACAGGAAACCCATGTAGGATTCTCCGGTTCTGTGGGAATGCGATTAAATCTATAGCCTGGGGAGGATTGATGAGAAAATTTGTTCCTATTACTAAAGATAAATTTGCCGATTTTTGTCAACATCTTAAACAGAAAAATATAGATGCATATTTGATTTGGGATATGGAAGGAAACAGAAATGCAAATTTAAAATATCTTTCCGGTCATCCTGAAGATGCGATATTGATTCTTTTTGCAGATGGACACAAAGTTTTAATTCCCTGGGATACTATACTGGCAAAAAAACTTTCCAAAGTAGATTTAGTGGTTAATTTTAAAAAATTTGGGAAATCATATTTCGGGGCGGCAAAACTTATTCTCCAGGAAAAATTGGGCAAAGAATTTACCCTGGAAGTTGAATCAAATATTTCTTATCTCACCCTGCAATTTTGGAAGAAAATTCTAAAACCGGCAAAGGTTAAAGTACTCAGACCGAATAATAATTCAGCAAATTCATATTTACGAAAACTGCGAATGATAAAAACAGCAAAAGAAATTGAATATTTAAAAAAGGCATGCCAGATAACCACTCAAGTGGTGGGAGATATTGAGGAATTTCTGAAGCAAAATAAAAGCAAAAAAATTCTTACTGAAATTGAGCTTGCAGTTTTTGCAGAAAATAAAATCAGAGAAAGAGGCGGGGATGGAATTTCATTTGAAACACTGGTTGCCTGCCCAAAAAGATCCTGGTCCATTCATACTTATCCCCGTGCCGGTCAGGGAAATTTAAATCAACCCGGTCTTTCCCTTATTGATTTTGGAGCATCTTATCACGGATATTGTGCGGATATGACTGTTCCCTTTGCCATGAAGAAATTAACTAAACATCAAAAGCAGATGGTGGAAGTGGTTGAAAAAGCACAGTATGAAGCAATCCAGAATATCAAAGAAGGTGTTTTCGGTTATGAAGTTGCACAGAAAGCAGATAAAATCATAAGAGATGCTCACATGAATATGCCTCATGGATTAGGTCATGGTTTGGGGCTGGAGACACACGATCCCGGAAGATTATCATTAAAACCTGAAGATCCAAATTTATTGAAGAATTGGAATCCGATAAAATTGCAGAAAAACATGGTGTTGACAGTTGAACCGGGGGTTTACAGCCAAAAGCATGGTGGATGCAGACTGGAAGATGACATTCTGGTAACTGCTAACGGATGTCAGATTTTAACTTCCAGTAGATTTATCACTGTTTAATCAATGAAAAATGGCGCAGTAGTCCTGGTAAGTGGAGGTATTGATTCCGCAACAGTACTTGCCTATGTAAGCAGAAAATTAAAAATCCCCGCTTATGCGTTGATTGTCAATTATGGTCAACGCCATGAAATTGAAATTACCCGGGCAGTACAATTTATTCAGGATTATGAAAAAGTTGAACACTTGATAATTTCCATTGATTTGAAATCAATAGGAGGGTCAGCTTTAACCGATAGAAATATTGAAATACCCCGGAACCAATACCCCCCTGCTAAAAAAATTATTCCTCCAACTTATGTCCCTTCCCGCAATATTATCTTACTTTCCCTGGCGGCAAGTTGGGCGGAATCGTTGGGGGTGGATAAAGTTTTTTACGGTGCAAATAACCTTGATTATTCGGGATATCCTGATTGCCGTCCTGATTTTGTAATTGCTTTTGAGAAAATGCTGGAAAAAGGAACCAAGGCGGGGGTGGAAGGTCATCCCCTTAAAATTTTTACTCCCCTTATGAACATGCAAAAATATGAAATAATTTTATGGGGGAAGGAACTTAAAGTTGATTACTCCAAGACCATTTCCTGTTACCAGCCAGATCAGCATGGTAATTCCTGCGGGAGATGTGACAGCTGTATAATAAGAAAAAATGCATTTAAGCAGGCAGGTATTGCCGATCCTACCAGTTATGTTCAAAATCAATGAAATTTATCCCACCATACTCGGCGAATCGCTTTATACCGGATATCCGTTTATTATAGTCAGGTTTACCGGCTGTCCATTACGATGCAGTTGGTGCGACACTCAGTACGCTTATTATGAAGGGAATGACTACAGTTTAGCCGGTGTGATGGATGAGATAGCTAAGTTTAAATATTTTAATGTACTTCTTACCGGTGGTGAACCTCTCGCCCAAAACAACCTGGAAAAACTTATTGATCAACTTTTGCACAAAAAATATCAAATTGTTGTGGAAACCAGCGGAGCTCTGCCTGTTTCCGGGCTGGCTGAAAAGGTTCACCTGGTGATGGACTATAAATTGCCTTCATCCGGCATGGAAAATAAAATGATGCTTAAACAAAATCTTAACTACTTAAAAACCAGCGATGAAATTAAATTTCCCGTTGCTGACAAAAAAGATTTCAACAGGGCAATAGAAATTATAGAAGAAAGTAAATTGCTGGATAAAGTTAAAATAGCTGTTTCGCCGGTGATGGGGAAAATTGATTTTTCCGCTTTAGCTGAATTAATATTATCCAGCAAGATGAATATCCGCTTGAATTTACAGATTCATAAGATAATCTGGCCGGAGATTAGCCGGGGAAGATGATCATAATTGAATATAAATAAAAACATAAATTTTATTTTAATAATACTGATTGCACTGTTATTGCTCTCACCTCTATTCCCCCTTCCCGAACTCTTTTCACCTTATTTCAGCGCTTTAGCAAATTCAATGCATTTTTTGATAATGGCTGCAGCCACCTGGATAATATTGGGGAAATCATCAAGTAAAATTAGATTAATTCTTAGTATATTAATTCCGGGATTAGCCGCAATTTTCGTTGAATTTGCACAACATCTTCTTCCTCACCGGCACTTTGGAATTGATGATATTATCAGAGGATTGATGGGAAGTTTAACTGTAATTTTATTGGTAAAATTCAGGAAAAAATGCCTGTCTTATGTTTTTGTAACCTTAATGATCCTGTGGTCATGGGGGTACGATTTGGTCTCCACTAAAGTCAGAATTGATCTGATGCAATCAAGGTTTCCCATAATTGACGATATAGGGGCTCCAGGATATACAAATGCATGGCAGGCAAAAGAAGGTGCAGTATTATTTCAGGATGATCAGCAGATTATCCTTGAGGTTCCCCCGGAAAAAAGTTGGCCTCAGATGGAATCGAGAATTATACCTTGTTTTTGGAATGAGTATGATTCAATAATTTTATTGGTTCAAGCGGATTATAAAGTTAAACTGGGCTCCAGAATTCAATGCAGCGGGGGCAGATATTATTGTAATTTTGTAATTGACAATGAAATAACCAGGTTATCCGTACCCCTGGTTAACTACTGCAACGGAAATAAAAGATTTAATAACCTCTGGAAGATTTATGCCTTGAATTTCTACGTTTCCCAATTGCCTAGAAAGAATCAAATAATTTTTTACCGTATTAAGCTAAAATGAGGTTAATTTGAAATATATTGACACCCATGCTCATCTTCAGGATCCTCGCTTAATGAATCAGCTCAATCAACTTCTGGATAATGCGGATAAAGCAGGGGTGGAAAAAATAATTGTGGTGGGTTATGACCTTCTTTCCAGTGAAATTGCGGTAAATTTAACTAAGCATCATCAAATATTCGCAGGAATAGGGATCCATCCTCATGACGCGGAAAAGTGGAATAGCCGGAGTTACCAGCAGCTAAAGCAGTTAGCCCGTCAGGAAAAAGTTGTGGCGATAGGAGAAGTTGGATTAGATAATTACTATCTGCATTCATCACCGGAAATTCAGAAAAAAGTTTTTAATATTCAGATAGAACTAGCCGCTGAATTAAATTATCCATTAATTGTACATTCCCGGAAAGCAATGGCAGAAGTGATGGAGATTCTAGAAAATAAAAATTACAACCAGGTACTGCTTCACTCATTTGAAGGAAATATTGTCCAAGCTAAACAGGCAGTCCAAAAAAATTACTTTCTTTCGTTTAACGGAATAACTACTTTTAAAAATTCAGACCGAATTCAGATTTTAAAGGAAATCAATTTAAAAAATACAGTTGTGGAAACTGATTGTCCCTACCTGGCTCCGGTGCCTATGCGGGGAAAGCTTAATCAGCCTTCATTTATTCCCTATATAAATAATTTTATTGCTGGACAGCTGGGAGTTGATCCCCAGTTTACTGCTTCAACCTTTTATCACAATTCATTAAAGTTTTTTAAAATAGATGAATAGACAAAAATTAAATAAATTTCTGAAGAAATATAATTCAATTCCCCGGAAAAAATTAAGCCAGAATTTTATGATAAACGATAGCTATGCACAAAAAATAGTTGGTTTAGTGCCTTCAGCGGGTATAGATTCAATTGTGGAAATAGGTCCTGGTTTTGGATCACTGACCGAACACCTGGTGGAACTAAATAAAAATTTAACTTTAGTTGAAAAAGATCCCCAAATCTGCAAATTTTTAATGGACCGTTATCAACTCCAGGCAAAAATTATCAATGCTGATTTTACCAAGTTAAATTCAGATATTTTCAAAAGTTTAAAAAAATATTTAATTATCGGTAATGTTCCCTACAATGTAAGTAAAAGAATAATTAGATTTATGATAGACCATCACCGGGAAATTAACCAAGCTATCATAACTTTACAGCAGGAAGTTGCCCACCGGTTAACTGCATTGCCCGGAACTAAAGATTATGGTGGATTGACGGTTCTGTTGCAGAATATTGCCGATGTCAAAAAGAAATTTGATATTCCTCCCGCTGTATTTTATCCTCAGCCTAAAGTTAATTCTTCCGTAGTGGTTATTGATTTTTTCACCAAGCCCCGCTTTGTTGATCCTCAGAAACTTATTCCCCTGATAACCATTTGTTTTAAGCACCGGCGAAAAACCCTCCGCAATAACTTGAAATGCAGTTTTGAAAATTCTAAACTAAAATCAATTGAAAAATATCTTGATTTAAGAGCGGAACAGTTAAGCTTAAAAGATTTTAAAATCCTGGCGGAGAAATTGTTTTGATTTGGCTTTTTACAGTGATGGGAGTGATTGGATTTAATGTTCAAACCGAAACCTCCTCTCTTTATAAAAATTATATTTTAAGTTCATTTTTCAGCAGTAATCTAAGTTTTCAAATTAATCAAGTTTACCTGATTCCTGATTTTACCTGGACGGGTAAAAAGAATACGGTCTCCCATACGGTTGAAAACACTCATCAAATTTTATGCAAAGCCAGCTGGTATAGTTGGAATATCCAGGGATTTATGCGAAGGGAAAAAATTGACCAGCATTCAGGTTTTACCAAGATCTATGACGGTTATATTACCTTGGGGAGGCAGTATTCTCTGAACAGTTGGGATTTTCAAACAGAGATAGGTCCTGCCTGGTCTTATTATACCAGCCAAGATGATACCAGCTTTCAGATAAATAACTCAGGGATTCTGATAAATGCAGGTTTATTAAAGATTTCTGGTAATTACAATTTAGATTTTGATTATCAAATGGATTGGCGTAATGAAACCCAGAGTCATCATACCAATTTAACTTTAAATCTTGATTATTATGGTTTGGAGGGGTCAATATCCGGGATTTTTAACGATGAAAAGTATCCTCTTACCAGTGGATCAAGTCATTATCAAAAAAGAGAAGTATACTCTGAACTGAAATACTTCCTGCCGGGGTGGTTGAACACCCGAAGTAATCTTTATATGGATTTTAGGTGGAGAGAAAAAGTATATCCGGAAAAAGCAGCTTATAATTTCACCGATATTTTTGGTGATGGAGGAATCAGCGTACAGACTGATTTTCAGATAGGAGCAACGGAGTTAGTTTATAATATTATTTTTTCCCAGGGATACGGAACTTCAATAAAAGAAAGCGCTAAAAATGAAGATTTTTATACGGCAAAAATAATGCTAAGCTGCTTGGGAAGGAGGAGAAATTTTCAGATTCAATTTGATATGTATCAGTCTATATACAGATTTTACAAACAGAAAGAATATTATCTGTCAGATTTCGATGTCGCTGACCGGGGTTGGAACTTGCTTTTTTCAACTATATCTTCTTCTTCATGGTCTTTAAATGCTGGATTAAATTATCGGGAAAACAATACCGTGTACATTTCCGGGCAATACTCCATAAATAATTCTGTTCATAAAAGTTACCTGGTTTTTACTCAAGCCAGTTATTATTTGTGGAAATCAATTAAACTGGATCAAAAAGCATCATTGAAAGCTGATTACACCTATGTTCAATACGATCAGCAGAGAAATATTTTAAACCGCTGTTACCATAATTATTCTATAATGGAAATTCCAATCACTAAAACCATTAGCTGTTACTTAGAAGGTAAATGGTGTTTAGAAGACCGGGGGGGATATAGGCAATCAGAAAATCCTGATGAGGATAGATGGTATTTTTATCGAAATAAATTTATTGAAAACTGGCTGGTGAATGTTCAACTCTCCTGGAGCAGTAATTCCAGAACGGTTAAACCTTTTATGGGGATTGAGGAGAAAGTAACTTACTTTGCCAATGGTCAACAAATTGGTAATATACTTGACTATCAGCAAATAAAATCTATGGGAGTGGAGATTTTAATTGAACAGCCTCCCGGTAATTTTAGTTTGAATGTTAAAAGAGAATTATATAATGAAGGAAAAGAATTATGGGAAGTAAGATTGTCATTATTCTATTGGTTTTAACCTTTTTTTCAGGGTGCACCCTTTTTTCTCCACGGGAATCAGAGAGCCCCCAGGGAGATGATTTCTGGATAACCCCATTTTCTCCCAGTATTGCCGTGGAAAATTTTGTAAATAGTTTTAATTATAAGGATCCCACTAATTATGTACGTATTCTAACCGATAGCTTTCAGTTCACTGGTTATGCTCCGGACACATTTGGTTCAGGAGGATTATTCCAGAATTGGGATTTATCCCAGGAAGAAGATTATATTGAAAGATTATTTGATTCAGGTGATTCAGTTTCTCTGTTGCTAATTGATTCTTTAAAAGATTCTTCTAATTATTCCGCGCAATTTTATTATTCCTATACTGTTCATCATCAAAATACTGCCCAGGGTTTATTATTGTTTTCCCTGGTTTCTGATTTCTCTGAAATGTGGTATATTAATAAAATTGAGGACCTTGGAGGGACATCGGTCAGCTGGACGGAGTTGAGGAAATATTATTATTAATTAAATTATTTATATGATTAAAGATATTATTATTGAAATTAGGCCCAAGCAATGGATTAAAAATCTATTTGTTTTAGCTGCTTTGGTTTTTTCACGAAAATTTATATATATGGAATCAGTTATTCAGTCCCTGAGTTCATTTGTCAGTTTTATTTTAGCTTCTTCCGCAATTTACATGGTCAATGATATTTTTGATATTGAAAAGGATAGAAATCATCCGGTAAAATCTAAAAGACCTATTGCCTCCGGTAAAATTAAATGCAGTACTGCCTGGATAGTTGCGGTAGGATTAGGGGGGCTTTCTCTGGTTGTGCCGTTGACTCCATTAATTTGGGGTTATCCCATAAATGCCAATTTTTATTTAATCTTAATTTCATATATATTGTTGATGATTTGGTATTCAGTGGGGTTAAAGAACCGGGTGATTCTGGACGTTATGGCTGTAGCCAGCGGTTTCGTACTTAGGGCAATAGCAGGGGCAGTAGCAATCTCAGTTAAAATATCAGGGTGGTTCTTTTTTTCCGCTTTGTTGCTTTCGCTGTTTTTAGCTTTAGTAAAGAGAAGACAGGAAATATTGATGAATCAGAAATCAGCGCATCGAAAAGTGCTTAAACACTATTCTCCCCAATTCATAGATCAGATGATCAGTATTGTCTGTGCCTCAACCATTGTTACCTATCTGCTTTATACCATGGACCGAACCTCAACTTTTTTATTACCGGTTACAGTTGTATTTGTAATTTACGGAATTTTCAGGTATTTATATATTATTCATCAATATGGCGGAGGTGAAGAACCGGAAAAAATAATATTTTCTGATATTCCTTT
>LKUE01000312.1 GCA_001412365.1 Desulfuromonas sp. SDB
AAATATTTTCAGAAAAGTAATTTTTTTATCCATGGATCGGCAATAATGCTCAAAAATAGATTAATTCTACTAATTGGAAAAAGCGGTAGGGGTAAAACAACTATCTCATATAAAGCAGCTTACAATGGTTTTAAAGTTCTCTCCGATGAAATGGTATTAATTGATTACCGGGAAAACACATTTTTTGCTCAAGGAACTCCTTTTGGAAAAATTTCAGATGGACCACTTTTAGGGGAGATAGATTGTATTATGATATTAAAACAATCTTCTGAGAATTGTTTTAAATCAATAAGCGCGGTTCAGGCATTTAGTTATGCCTGGAGCGACTCCTATTACCGGGGAAGAAAGATCTCTTTACAAAGAAAGAAAGAAGTTTTTAATAATATGTTTAATCTGTTTTCAACTAAAAAATGTTATGAAATGGAATTCCGCAATGATTTCGATCAGTGGGATGAGTTGATCGAACTTTGCGACAAGCAATAACTGTCAATAAGACTTTTTACTCTCTGAAATTTCCAGTATAGTATAAAAAGATGAAAAAAATTAAGGATACACTGCATCTGTTGAAGGCAGTTAAATTAGTCTGGCAGAGCAGTAAAAAATGGTTTGTACTAAGACTGGTAATCGTAGTCTTTCAGGGGATTTTACCTCTGGTTCCCTTATATTTAATGAAATTATTTGTAGATCAGGTGGCGGGTACGGTTAATTCAGCAGATATATCTGCTGGTTTTACAAAAATTTTGCTGGTAGTGGCAGCGATGGCTGTGGTTGCTTTGTTCTCCAGCGTAATCAACGCTTTTTCAGGTTTTATAAGTGAAATTCAGAGCCAGGTGGTTACGGACAGGGTTTACGATATCCTGCATGCTAAATCACTGGAAGTAGATTTGGAATACTACGAAAATCCTCAATATTACGACACTCTTCACCGGGCTCAGCAGCAAGCTCCCTACCGACCCACCCATATTGTCAATGGATTGGTTCAGTCAGTTAAAAACATAATATCCATAATGGCAATTTCAGGATTGATACTTACCTTTAACTGGATGATCGCATTGTTATTGCTGGTGGCATTAATTCCTTCTGCGGTGGTTAAAGTTAAGTTCTCCGGAAAGATTTTCCGCTGGCAAAATCAGCGAACCAAAACGGAAAGAAAATCCTGGTATTACAATATGATGCTTACCCGTAATCATCATGCCAAGGAAATTAGAATTTTTCAGTTAGGAAAACTATTTTTAGATAGGTTCACCGAGTTTAGAAAAACTCTGCGAAGAGAAAGACTGATTTTGTTGGGAAAAAGGTCAATTGCGGAATCTCTGGCTCAGCTATTTTCCATGGCGGCTGTTTTTGGCGCTTTGGTCTATGTCGCTTATAGAACCATTCACGGAAATATTACCCTGGGAGACATGGTAATGTACTACGGCGCATTTCAACGGGGGCAGGGATATCTGGGGTCTTTTCTGACCACCCTGGCGGGGTTGTATGAAGATAATTTGTTTTTATCTTATCTTTACGATTTTCTGGATATTAAGCCTAAAATTTCCACTCCTGAACAACCGGTAAAATTTCCCCCTGAAATAGTTAAGGGAATTAATTTTAACAATATAGATTTCGGTTATCCCCACAGCCCCAGAAAAGCTCTTTACAATTTCAGCGCAGAGGTTTTTCCGGGGGAAACGGTTGCCCTGGTTGGAGAAAATGGATCAGGAAAGACTACCCTTATAAAACTGCTGTGCAGGCTTTATTCGCCGGACCGAGGAGTAATAACTATAGATGGGGTGGATATAGGGAAATTTGATTTAGAGGAATACCGCAGTAAAATCAGTGTAATTTTTCAGGACTACGTCAAATATTTTTTAACTGCCAGAGAAAATATCTGGTTCGGCAATATTGACCGGGATAAGCTGGATGAAAATATTGTCCCTGCCGCCAGATTCTCCGGGGCGGGGCAGTACCTGGAAAAACTGGAAGATAAATATGATACCTTTTTAGGTAAATGGTTTGAAAAGGGCGAAGAACTAAGTGTGGGGGAATGGCAGAAAATTGCCCTGGCTAGGGCGGTATTCAGTAAAGCAAACATTCTGGTTTTAGATGAACCCACCAGTTCTCTTGATGCTAAATCGGAATATGAAATTTTTGACAAGTTCAAAAAAATTGCCGGCGAAAAAATTGTTTTCCTTATAAGTCATCGTTTTTCTACGGTCCGAATGGCGGATAAAATTTTTGTTTTAGATAAGGGCAGAATTATTGAACAGGGAACCCATTCTGAATTATTAGATCTTCACGGCAAATATGCCGAATTGTTTTCTCTTCAAGCTGAACATTACAAATGATACAAATTGTTGAAAAGATGTTGGATGTAATTAATGCTGTAGATAACTCAGTCTTTCTGTCTCTTTCCGGTCAAGAGCAAAAGAAAATTGTTGATGCAGCGTTGAAACATCAGTTGGGGGGAGTGCTGTATGTAAAATTACGCCCTGAAAATAAAAGCAGCCTGATTAATAGAGATGTTTTTTATTTACTGGAAAGTTATTGGAGGACAAATGCCGTTAAAAATATGGTTTTATTTCATCAGTTAAAGGACATTCTAGAAAAATTCAGGGAAAATAAAATTAATTCCATGGTTTTAAAGGGAGCTTATTTTGCGGATAAACTTTATCCGTCCATTGGTTCCAGACCGATGTCAGATATTGACATATTGATCTACCGCAAAGATCAAAAAAAGGCAGATGAGATTTTAACAAAAAGTGGATATTATTGCAGATGGAATAAAACCTGGATAGATAAGTTTCATTATCACTACGGATACTTCCCTCCATTGAAAAATCAATTTTTCCTGGAAGTGCACTGGCTGTTGGCAAAACCGGAACCCTATTTCACCCAAAATATTAAAAATATCTTTCAAAGGGCAGAAGAATACGAAATAGAAGGGGAAAAAACAAAAGTAATGTCTCCGGAAGACCAAGTAGTTTACCTGTCCATTCATCATGCCTGGTCGCACTGTTTTAGTGTAAATCTAATTCAGCTTTTTGATCTGGTGCTGATCTTTGAAAAACTGGAGATTGATCTAAATAAATTAGTTGATATTTCAAAACAATATCATGCAGAAAAGGCAGTTTACATAACTTTAAATGTGGTTAATAAACTGTTTATAAACAGCATTGATAGTAATGTTATAAAAAAGCTGGAGCCTGAAAATTTTCCCGAATACCTGAGCGTTGCGGCTGTGAATATTGTTTTAAACCGGCAGCAGGTTCTTAATACAGCTTTTTCGAGATTTATGTCCAGAGATAAAGTCTATCGCAAAGTTTTTTCATTAATCAAAAGTGTTTTCCCAGAAAGAAAAGTTCTTGCTGAAATTTACCAGCTGGATTCATTATCAAATGTTAACCTAATTCATTATATGCAAAGATTGAAGGATCTTGTGGTAAAATACAGAACTACCGGATTAAACTATGTTTTCAGAAAAAAGAATACCCGAAATGTTTTTGATAATGAAAGGATCAAAAACAGAATGAGAAATTTTTTAATCAGTAATTTTTAAGTGTACAGAATTTATTTAATCTGAACTAACTTTCCCTGTGCCAAATAATAGATAGTTAAGATAGAAAGGTTAAATTGTAAATTTCATTGTATAATATGGCGGCTTGTTCTCTATCGTGGGGAAAATCAAACAGCCAGGAGGCTCCACCGGCGGTAACCGAAAAGCCGCGCAAAGAGGATTCGGCTGAGTTCATGTCGGCTTCCAGCCCCGCAACTGCGGTAATTGAGGAGTATTTCAGGGAAATTACTCCGATTTTTTTTATTTTGGCAAAAGGAACTTCCCCGATAAAAAGCAGTCTCTTGTCGGTAACACAGACAGTTCCATGAAACTTTATAACATTTTCACCTTGTTTTAAATACGCCTTTATCTTAAAAGCTAGTTTTTCTTCAACAGACATAATTTCCGCCTTTTTGTTAATGGTTGTGAAAATCAATAAAATTTTAATGGGAAATTTTAAAAAAATCAAAGTTAAAAGTTCTTTGAAAAGGTAAAAGTTTTAATTCCGATCAATAAATTATGGCTTATAGTAAATAGACAAACAGTAGAACTGATTGTCTATGTGAAGAGAAAAATTACTAGCAAAAACTACAATTAATAATATGTGGATAAAGAGACTCAGTTTTTATTATATTCACCTCACAGAGTCTCCAAGTGTTGTATTTATGCTGTTTGTCCTGTCATGTTACAAATTATATAATTGTGGACAACTGTGTGGAAAAAATTGTCTTTTTGTTGATAAAATTCTTATCACCCCAAACTTCAACAGATAAAAAGTAAAGGAAAATGTTTCATGAATTATATTATCATGGTTGTTTTTTTCTGGGGATTGATTATATTGTATAACAAGTGGAATTTTTTAAATTAATTAAAGTAAGGAGAAATAATGGAACATCTGACCTTAAGTACCTTTAAAGACAAAATATTTGATTTTGAAAATAATAAAGACTGGAAATATAAAGGTGATAAACCCTGTATTATAGATTTTTATGCTGATTGGTGTGCCCCCTGCAAGATGATTACACCCATTCTTGAAGAAATTTCCGAAGAATACCAGGGAAAAATTGAAGTTTTCAAGGTGGATACTCAGCAGGAAAGTGAATTAGCAGCTGTTTTTCAGATACAGAGCATACCCAGCCTTCTATTTATTCCATTAGAGGACAAGCCGCAAATGGCAATGGGTGCCCTGCCTAAACAGGCTCTTGAACAGGCAATAACAGATGTGTTAAAGGTTGAAAAATCTTCCAGTTAATAGGATTATTTTTTTACTGAAAACAGAGGACTTTTGATTTATAATAATTAAATTATGCCGGAAAGTTGGGACCTATGGTTAATGTATTTTATAAACAGGGATTGGCATAGTAGTTTTTTAAATCCTTTATTTATTGCTCTTTCCGATAAAAATTTATCATTAATTCCCATTGTTCTGGTTACGGTATTGCTATTTTGGAAAGGAGGAAAGAAGGGAGTTTTGATTTTTTTTGGCTTGATTGTTTCAGTAGCTCTTTCCGATTTGATTTCCTCAAGAATTTTCAAGGATTTCTTTCAACGTCCTCGCCCTTGTGAAGTCCTTCCTAATCTAAATTTTTACAGAAAAGAGGGGAATCCTTTCTGGGTGTTAACTGACGGAATTTCAAGCTATAAGAGTTCTTTTTCCTTTCTTTCCTCCCATGCCTCCAATTCTATGTCTTTTGCAGTTTTACTTGGCTTGTTCTATAAGAAATTGTTGCCCTTTCTTATAGTTTTTTCAGTATTTATAGGTTTATCCAGAATTTATTTGGGATTTCATTATCCTTCCGATGTAATTGCGGGATTTTGTTTAGGAGCAATTATTGCCTTTTTTGTAAAAGCCCTGATTGATATATCCATTTACAGCTGTAAAAAAATAAAACTTAAAAAGAAAAACTGCTAGGTAAATTTCAGAATATTTTATCTGTTGCAAATATGATTAATAAACTTATAATTACGTTTTATATTTCATGCTTTTGAATTTTACAAAGTTATTGCCTAAAATGTTGAAAACTTGTTGATAAAAAAAAAATAAATGTGGATAAAATGGAAGTTATTAACAATAAAATGTGAAAAAACCAATTAAACTTAGTTAATGCGTTACTTTAGGATTTGTCATTTTTTTAGGTCAAGGTAGAAAATATTTTCAATATTGGTGTTGAAAAAACAGGAAATTTTAAATGCTGTATGTAAAGATGGTTCAAATTTACCTTTCTCTATGTAGTTTATACTTTGTCTGCTGAGACCTATACTTTTTGCCAACTCTTCTTGTGAAATTCCGCGATATGCCCTGAATAATTTAATTTTATTTTTTACAGTCATTCCTGAATAAATAAAGTATTTTTATTTATATGTCAAGTTTTATTGACATTACTTCAGTGATAAAAAAAGAATAACACATATTTTTGAAATTGTTAGAATTAATCACACAGAGACACCAAGAATACAAAGTTGTGCAAATACAGAGGATAAATAATAAAGGTATATACTGAATCTTGATGCTCTTAGTGGCTTTGGGTGAGAAATAAACAAGAGTTCCAATGGTAAGCTTGATTAGGATTTATATTACAAAAAATAAAAACCCGAAAAAATGAGTTAAACTTCCTGTTAAGACAAATAAATGCCAGATGAAATGATTGTAGGGCATTTTCTTCCAGGCGTAAAATATTATACCCAAGGTGTATAATATTCCTCCGATAAATAATAAAATTGTCATTTTAGTGGGAATCATTTCCAGCATAGGTCTAAGTGCAATGATTACCAGCCATCCCATGGCAATGTAAAAAACAACGGATAATATTTTAAGTTTTCCTAAAAGAAAAATTTTGAACAATATTCCCAGTACAGCCATTCCCCAAATTAATCCAAACAGAACCCACCCCCAGGTCCCCCTCATGGAAATCAAGGTAATAGGAGTGTAAGTTCCTGCTATCAGGACATATATAAAAACATGATCAAAAATAAAAAAAACATTTTTAGCTATTTTATTGGTGAGACTGTGATAAAAAGTAGAAGCCAGGTAAAGTAATATTAATGCGCTGCCGTACACACTGAAACTTACAATTTTCCAAGGATCCCCTCTTTGGGCGGCAAGAACCACCAAGATAACCAAAGCGGCAACACTTAAAACCGCGCCGATTCCATGGGATATGCTGCTGGCTATTTCTTCTCCCAGGGTCTCTTGATGAGTCTGGGTATCTTTATCTGGTTCAGAGAACTTCATCTGGGAAGCAGAAATGGTTATTTGAGTTTATTTGAAAAATTATATTTGCCAGCACCTTAATTCGATAATTTGCGTTAGACCTTATATCGTCAATAGGGCTGATTTCCTGTGTTAAAATTTCCTGAATTTTCTCAATAGTCAATGGGGGTGCTTTAAACCAGCAATCTTCAACAGTTTTAAGTCTCATGGGGAAGGGAGAAACACTTCCCGCAGCGAGTTTAATTTCGTCAGCACAAATTTTATAAGCTAAATTTAACTTGCTTATAGTCATTGCGGAGCGAGTTCCGATTTTGATGAAATTTGAAAACTCCTTATCTCCTGCAGTATTAAATTCAATTGAATATATAATTTCATCTGGTCTTATCTCTGTTTTTTTATAGCCGTGATAAAATTTTTCCACCTCAATTTTTCGAAAGCCCTCTGTGCTTAGAAGATTAATTTTTCCATCTTCCACCAATAGAGAGGGAATGGAATCGGCAGCGGGAGAAGCATTGGCAATATTACCAGCCAGGGTGGCTAAATTTCTAATTTGAACGGAGCCAATTGAAGATAATGCCTTGTACATACTGTCTGGAATTAATTTAGCATTCTGTTTAAACCGGGCATAATCAATGATTTTTTGGAGGGTAGTCAACGCCCCTATTTCAATATGTTCTGTTGATATGTTGATAAAATCCAAACTTGATTTCAGGGAATTCAAATTTATCAATACTTCAGGATGAAGAATACCTCGGTTGATAGAAGAAAATAAATCAGTTCCTCCAGCTAAAAACTGAAAAACTTTTTTTTCTTTGCTGAGTTTTTCAGTTAGTTCTTCTAATTTAACCGGAGTGTATACTTCCATTTTCCTGTTCACGGTATTTTATTGCTAACTTCACTGCCTCAATTATGGAGAGATATCCAGTGCAGCGGCATAAGTTTCCGCATAGATACTCTTGTATTTTCTTTTCATCGGAATTCCCAAATTTTTCAATGTAGTAATAACTTGCCATTATAAATCCAGGCGTACAAAAACCACATTGTACTGCTCCGCAATCAATGAATGCCCTTTGAACGTAGTTTAGTCTTCCGTCTTTGCTGAGACCTTCTAATGTTACGATGGATGATCCATTGACTTTAATTACTGGAATTAAACAAGAACAAACCAAATTACCATCTACGATGACCGAACAAGAACCGCACTCTCCTTCTCCGCAGGATTGCTTTACCGAGGTTAATCTAAAATCTTCCCTCAGTACATCAACCAGCCGTTTTACGGGATCTACCTCCACGGACTGCCATTGACGGTTAAGCTTTATTTTTATTTTCACTTTCCAGTCCTGATAAGATTTTTTCGGGAGTAATAGGCAGGGATTTAATTCTCACTCCCACCGCATCCGTCACTGCATTGGCGATAGCCGGAGGAAGCCCATCCAAAGGCAATTCTCCTACTCCTTTGGCTCCAAAAGGTCCGTAGGGAGAAGGATTGTCAACGAAGTCAAGTTCAATTTCAGGCAGATCTTTTATGGTGGGAAGGAGGTAATCGGAGAAACTGTTGTTCTGAATTCCTTGAAAATTCATTACTGAATTTTCCATTAGGCTGAAGCCAATTGCCTGGACAATTCCCCCAATTAACTGTCCTTCCACCAGCGGTTTGTTTATTAACTTTCCAATGTCACAGATCATCAGCACTTTTTCAATATGGACAGCATAACATATCAGATCTACGGTTAGCCAAACCAAATAGCCAGCCCAGGAATAATCTGAGTATGCATTTCCCTGGTAAGAGGCATCATCCCAGCGATGTCCTGAAGGAGATTGGTATTGCTGGTAGAAAACACCGGGTTGATTTGTGCGGAAGTAGTTTTGTACTTTTAGTTTGAATTCATCGCCGTTGTTGTATTTTCCTAAAACTTGTTTTACCTGCTCTGCTGCCCTCCTCAACAACTCACCCACGATCATGGTGGTGCGAGAAGCTACGGTTGGTCCTGAATTAGGAACAAGAAGAGTGTTTACTTCAGTAAAAAATA
>LKUE01000313.1 GCA_001412365.1 Desulfuromonas sp. SDB
AAAATATTTCTGGGTTGGGTGGGGTACTGTGTTTACCTGTTCCTTGGCAGTTAAATCTGTGGTTTATTATTGGGGTGTTGGGTAATCTTAATGATGATTGCTAATTTTTGAATTGATAATTGATCGGTCTTCATTTAATCTGTCCCACCGTAATCTTGGTTCTCACTACAGTTTCAAAAAATCCATCCACTGAATATTTATTTAAGCATTCTTCCAAGACTTCAACTAATTTTAAACCCTCGGGGCAATCACCATCAGGGGCATAAGAATAAGATAATGTTCCTTTGATAATTCGGTCAGATGTCTGCCGGATATTCTCAGAAACTTCAATCTTGCCAGGTTTAAAAGGTGAAAAAAGTTGTTCAACATCCTCATCATCATAATTCGGACGTTTTTCCGGTTTAGGACATAATTGATCAAAAATTGCTAAATACTCTTCATTTAGTACTTTGTCTACAAAATCAGATTTCTTTCCAAAAATAGCAAGATAACCGGGATTTTTTAAAATTCTTTTAAATTCCCCATAACATTCTTGTTTATCAAACCAGTGGAATGCCTGCCCAATACAGATCAAATCTACTGATTCATCAGCCAAACCTGTTTGTTCAGCACAAGCTAGAATTGGCTGGAAATTATTGTTGGATTTCAGGGATGAAACTGCTAGCTTCATCATTTCCCGGTTAGGTTCGATTGCATATATTAAATTACCACCGGGGATAAACAATAGAGATAGCTTCCCCGTTCCCGAACCTATATCTGCTATAGTAAACTTACTATTAAAATCAATTTCCTTTTTTAAAATTTCTATTATTTTATCCGGGTAATCAAGTCGGTTTTCATAATATCTTGCTTTTGTACTGAATCTTTGTTTTGGTTTGAAATCTTTTAAATTCATAGTTAATGTTCCTAATTATTATTTTTCCGCAATAGTGATCATAGTAAAGGAATCAAAGGTAAAATCATCTCCCCTCCAGTTTCCTAAAACTTTTTTAATCTTAAATCCCACCTCTGTCAGCAGTTGATTTATTTCATTATAGTTATAAAGCCTTACAAAGAAGGGTTTCTGCTTTATCTGTCCATTTCTAATTACCATCCTGCGATTGTAAAGCCGCCCTGATTTACAATCAAATCTATTTCGATCAATCATCAGATCATCTCCTCGCTCGCTGACGATAAAAGGCAGGAATTTTTTTAGAAATTGATCCCGGTTAAAGGTGTCAAAACAAAGTAAACCTCCTGGTTTTAAAGCTTTGTAAAAATTTTTAATCACCTGGATATTTTCATTATCATTGAAATAACCAAAGGATGTGAAAGCCATAAAGATACGTTCAAACTCTTCCCGGAAAGCAATATTCCTCATATCCTCCTGGATATAATTTACAGTTAAACCTCTTTCTTTTGCTTCTTTTTCAGCTATTTCCAGAAATCCTGAACTGAAATCAACCCCGGTAATTTCAAATCCTTTTTCCGCTAATAAATTGGTATGTCTTCCAAAACCGCAGGGAATATCTAAAATCCGGTGGGATGGAGTAATTCCCATTTGTTCAATTAAAAAATTTACTTCTCTCTCCGTTCTCTCCGCAGTTAAACCATCTTCATAAAAGTACAGGTAATCATCAACCTCAAAAACTGACTGATAGTCGAATTCTAAATTATCGCTTTTTATCTCCTCCACAAGTCTCCTCCGTTAAGAGATTTAATAGATAAACCAATTAATCAGAAATTATTGTTTTTTATCATAGATATTTAATAAAGTGGATTAAAATTCATGGGTTAATTCTAAAATTTAAATTATTAATTATTTTTTCCTCTACTTGACTTTATATGTGATTATTTTTATCATACTTAATTATAAAATTTCACAAAAAGAGAGGTTCACTGTGAAAAATTTTTTAACGGTTTTAATGCTGTTGATACTTGGTACTACATTATTTTCCGCACAAAGGGTAGTAGTGCTGGAAGAATACACCAGTACCAGTTGAGGATCCTGTGCCCCCGCCAGCCGTGAGCTGGACTCAATTGCCAAGGACTATCCCGATCAGACTGCTATTGTAACTGTGTACAATGCCAGTTCCGGAACATTGTACAATGTGGAAGGATACAATAAGATCCATGATTACACTCCGCCTTATTGGTACAACAGCACATGGTACTATGCCACTCCCTGGCTATGGCTAGATGGAAGCAATAAACCTAAATGGATTTATTCAGGTTGGGAATCTTATGTCATAAATAGAATAGCTATACCCTCCCAGCTGGAAATATTCATGGATGGAGCTTACGATCAGAATACCTATCAGGGAAGTGTGGACATAGCTATCTACAACGATGACAACAGCACTTTAAATAGGACATTATATTGCTATCTAACTGAATCAGACATCTATTACTCCGCCCCCAACGGTTTGCAGTACCATAACCATGTTTGTCGAGATATGATCCCCACTGATAATGGAACTGCGATAACCTTAAATCCTTATGACACCACCTATGTAAATCTTAACTTTACCTTGAATGCCGCCTGGGATTACACCAAGTGTGAATTGGTTTGTTTTGTGCAACATGATTCTTTACTGGCGGACAGCACCAAAGAAATCATGCAGGGAGCCAAATTGGAGATAGCTAGTTTAGGAGTGGAAGAACCGGTAACTGTTATCATTCCTGAAAATTTTAATATCACTGTTAATTATTTATCTTCCTGTAATATAAACATAAGCTACACTTTACCTAATAATACAAATATCACCTACCAGCTAGTTGATCTTTCCGGCAGAACTATCATTTCCGAGAATCTTGGAACTCAGGAAACTGGTCTTCATCAGTTAAATATTAATGCAAAGGAGCTGAATCAAACATCCGGAACAATATTCTTTATCTTAAAAACTGATCATCAGTCAGCTACTGAAAAACTGATTCTGCTTTAATTTATTCAGTAAAGGGCTAATTTTCAATTAGCCCTTTATCATTACTTAAAGATCCCTTCCTTCCCTCATCTTATCAAGGAATGATCATTGAATCTCTATTCTGTCCGTTCTATTCCCCCGGAGTTGGGTGTTGTGCTCTGTGTTGGGTAGGGTTGGGATGAATTGATCATTGTTCATTGCTAATTGTT
>LKUE01000314.1 GCA_001412365.1 Desulfuromonas sp. SDB
TATCAGCTTGATGAAAATGTGCAAGCCCATTTCATCAGCGCTGATAGACCTTTGGCTAAGATCTGCGATCTTATCACTGATCAAGATCAGCATGAAAAAATAACAGGATGCCTTGGTCAATGAAAAATTAAACAATGAACAATAAACCACCCAACATCACTACCAGGGGGAATGCAGTACGGTAACGTACTGCTAAGCTGTTTGAAAAACAGCCAAGTGCACTAATCCCAACCCATATCCCCGGGGAATAGATTTATATTTTATTTTAAAGAAAAAATACTTGACAAATATACTGTTGTATATTAAATATACATGTGTATATTTAAAAGATTTTAAAGGAGGAAAAATGAAAAGAAAGGGCGTGTGTATAATTTCTTTTCTGCTGCTCGTTAGTTACTCGTTAACTGCAGCAGCAATGTTTTCAGAGCAGATAATTGTACAGAATTCCAACGGGGCTAATTCCATTGCGGGGGGGGACTTCAATGGAGACGGTTATAGTGATATTCTGTACACCTGTTATCAGAGTAATCATGTCCAATGGCTGGAAAATGACGGCAGTTTAAATTTCACTGCTCACTTGATTGTTGACGGATTGAACCGACCCAGGACCATTGATGTTTACGACATTGACCAAAACGGCACTCTGGATTTTGTTCTGGGGACCAGATCGAAAATATCCTGGTTTTCCAATGATGGGAACGGAAGTTTTACTGAACACTTTATCTCCAACACCTGGTCGGTAACTAATATGGTTCTGGTCAGAGATCCTTTCCTGGATACCTTGATGGACATCAATGGAGACGGAGAAGTGGATATTCTGGTCACTGCCTGCAGTTCGGGAGTCTTAGCCTGGTTTGAAAATGACGGTTCGGAAAATTTTTCCGAGCACATCATTAAAGATGACTTTACTGTAATAAGCGGAGCTTCTGCCGCGGATATTGATTCGGACGGAGATGTGGATATATTTGCTGCAGCCCATGGTGAAGGAATATGGTGGTTTGAAAACGACGGATTGGAAAATTTCACCGGACATCTGATTTTTAACAGTTGGGACAAAGGGAACCGTATCCAAGCAGGTGATATTGACCAGGACGGAGACGTTGATTTTACTGCCACTTCCTGCGGGACTAGTGCAGCAGTGGGATGGTTTGAAAACGACGGATCGGAAAATTTCACATTGCATCTGTTGAAAAATAATTTCAATGGGGGAAGGTCTCCGGTAATTTGTGATATTGATGAAGATGGAGACTACGACATTTTTGCTACCGCCTGGCAGGCTTCAGTTACCGTGTTTTTTGAAAATGACGGATCGGAAAATTTCACTGAAAGAATTATCAGCACAGATGCTTATGATCTTTTGAAACTCTATGTAATTGATTTGGATTCAGACGGAGACCAAGATTTAATTGCAGGAAGTGCAGTTTATGCAACCAACCACATAAGATGGTGGGAAAACATTGACTCGTTTGTAGATGCCGATTTTTCTATTGATCTTTCTACCGGTCATGCTCCCCTCTCTGTTAATTTTACCGAACAAAGTTACAGTAAGCCGTCAGTTGATTCCTGGGCATGGGATTTTAATTCAGATGGTATTTATGATTCCTATGACCAACATCCAAATTGGATTTACAGTTCACCCGGTATCTATACAGTTACTTTAATTGCTTCCAATTCACTACTTTCAGATACCTGTATTAAGGACAGCATTATCTTTGTCTTTGACGGGGAAAGCGCTTTAAAATTTACTCCCAATCAAAGTTCAACGAACTGTCCGGCATCACCCGGTTTGAACATCACTGATTCTTTAACAATTGAAGCTTGGATTTATCCTACCGGATGGGGTCCTAATACCACAGTAGGTTATGGAACTATTCTGGATAAAGAAGAATTTACTGTTCTGTTGATAAAAGGAGTATATGGAAAGAATTGTCTGGGATTAAAGATGAATCATCAGGAAGGAGGAAGCAGCTTGACTATGACTCCTGATTCCTCTATTTCCCTCCATGGCTGGCTGCATATAGCGGTCACCTATGGATATGAAGACAGCACGGTGAAAATTTATATCAATGGAGTTGAACAGACCCTTAATTCAACAAATCCTCCTTCCGGGAAAATAGCCGACAACTTAAATAGTGATTTATCCATTGGTTTCTACCAGAATTTCAACTATTCATTTGATGGAATAATTGATGAAGTTCGTCTGTGGAACATAGTAAGAAGCAGTCAGGAAGTTTATGCTAATATGGGAGGTTATCTTAGCGGAAATGAAGCCGGCTTGGTTGGCTACTGGAAAATGAACGAAGGTTGGGGGGATTCTCTTATAGATAATTCAGTAAATACTTATAACTTTAGTGTTGAAGATATAAACTGGGTTCAGGGAACTCCTTTTCATCCGACCGGTATAGATGAGATTGTTTTACCGGAAAATCCTTTTCAACTTCATTTTAATCTGCAATGCAGAGTATTGGGTAATTCAAAGGTGAATATCCAGATGGAAATACCTGCTGAAGGATATATTGCCTTGTCCATTTATGATATTCAAGGCAGAAAAATTGAAGAAATTACCCATGGTTTTTACCACTGCGGCTTGTACAATTTCTGCTGGGATTTGCATGATTATCCCCTTGGACTTTACTTTGTCAATCTGCAAACTGAATATGAATCTCTGTCTTCAAAAATTTTATTAATTCGGTAATTTAAATTATAATGTTAAAAGATAATTTAAATTGAGGAGTAAATGAAAAGAAGAGAAAGAGAAATTGAACAGAGAAGAGAGGATATGCTCAAATCAGCTCAGGAGTTGTTCATAAAAAAAGGATACAACGGAGTAACCATAAAGGAGATTGCGGAAAAAGCCGAATTTTCAAGAATTACCATGTATTCCTATTTTAAAAGCAAGATGGATATTTTAGTGGCAATTATTGCCAGGATGTTTGCTTATAGTTTTCAAAGTTATTTTGAACTTATCGGTAAAACAGAATCTAACTATGAAAAACTTAAGATGTACGGACTTCATGAATATCAGATGTTCAGTAGAAGTCCGGGATCCCATCTTCTCATTGTTCAATTTCGCCAGCATCGTCTGGACAGAGAAAAAATTTCAAAAAGGAATTTAGTTGAACTTGAACAAACCAATAATTATGCAGCAAAATTATTCAGCAAAATTATTAAGGAGGGGATTGAACAGGGAGAATTTAGATGTGATTTGGATATTGAGTTGAGTAGAAAATTTTTTTCCAAAGCTACTTTTGCCATTGTTCATCCTTATGTTTTTCAAACGGAGACCGATCTTTCCCAGCTGGAAAAAGAATTGGAATATCTGTTGAGGGCATTTATCCCTGAGCAAAAAAACTAAAAACATGAATGAACATTTATTGATAAATTTATACCGGAAAATGAATAGCAGTGACGGTCAGATTCAAATTGCGCTGGGTTATGTTGGCGAACTTGAACAGTTTTTAACTAGAAACAATTTAAGTTTTGAAAATGCTGATATTGAAATTATAAAAAAATACATTCATTTATTAATTGACAATGATAAAAATTCAACTGATCGCCTGGTAGCTATTGCCCGGTATTTCTATCTGATCAACCGCAACGATATCTACATCTATTTCACTTCAATATTGGGAAGAATTGGAGTGATTGACAGCATAAAGAATAATTTAAAAGAGCTGGGGGGAGAAGAGATTACTTGGAAATTGTTTAATAACTTTTGCGAGCCGCCTCTGGGCATTGATTTTCAAGAGGTAAACAGATTTACTGCAGAAATGATGGAAAGATTTGAAAATAATCTTTCGCCTCCTGTTTATAAAAAAATTCTGGCAGGAAATCATCATCAAATTTCCCCCCATGCTTTCTCCGAGGAAAAAGAATTATTCAATTCCTCTGATTCATTGGAAGAATATCTAAAAGACCGCCATCGAAGAAAAGTTGCTGAACTTCAGAAATACTGCGATGAAGGTAAAGTATGGTATGAACAGATAATAACTCAGCCGGTAGTTGATTTTGTCAGAGAAAATCAGGAAATATTATCTGCAATTAAAATAAATAATAAGCTGTACATAACTAAAATCCCTTATGATCCGGATAGATATTTAAAAGAAACTGATCCCGTTTTGAAGAGGTATTACGCCTGTCACTGCCCTTTAGCCAGGGAATCCATTTTAAATGACCAGATCAAAATTTCACCTAACTGGTGTTACTGTAGTGGGGGATTTGCCAAGTTTCCCTTTGAAGTTATTTTAAATTGTGAACTGGAGGTGGAATTACTTGAATGTGTTTTAAATGGCAGTGAACGGTGCAGATTTGCGATTGAGCTGCCTTAATCACAGAAAGTACCGCGCGCCACTGGGGATAATTGACAGGATTTACAGGATACCATCTACCACCTTTAATTTACAAGAATCCCAGCCCATCGCCCTGGAATATTTTACCACTAATTTACACGAATCCCTGC
>LKUE01000315.1 GCA_001412365.1 Desulfuromonas sp. SDB
GGGGGGTAATATAGATAGACAGATCTATTTTGGTAAAATATGATATTTTCAGATTATGGAAAAGTTCACCCAATGTTTTCTGCCCAAGTTTATCCAGCAGAAATACCAGCAGAATAATCTCCAGGGAAAGTTCCAGGGGTCTTCACTGTTTGTGGATATCAATGACTTCACCGGGAAAGCGGAGAGATTGGTAATCCCGGAGATTTATCAAACTGCCTTTAACTGTAAGGGGATCTCCGGATATATCTTGTTGATGATGGGAGAACAAATCGGTGACGATAATTCCCACTTGATTGGAGTTGCCCTCCGCACTGTACTCCTGGTAGATCATGTATTGATTATTCTCATCCTCAAAGTACAAATAATTCAAATCCAAGCCGGCATTGACTGCTTCCCCTGGTCTTAGGTAGTAATCATAGATAAATAAATTCCAGGATTGGCTTAATTCTGATTGTTGCGGATACTGTAATATCAGCTGTTCAGGATTACCCCAACGGCAAACCAGGTAGCTTTGATCATCAGCTATGAATACTGATACAATTTGACCAGTATCAACCACAAAGGAAAACACCAACTGCTCATCAGGCAAACCCAGTATTTCATTATAGCCCCAGGCAGTACTGATAGCTAACTTCAAAACCAATGCGGTTAACAAAAATACATTTTTATTCATAATTTCTTTACATCAGCAACAGTTAAATTTAACCGTTGATTATATCCAATAATTGCTGTTCAGAGATTATGTTAACTTCCAGTTTTTCTGCCGCAGCTAATTTTGATCCGGGATTTTCTCCCTGCACCAGGTAGTTGGTTTGGGCACTCACTGAAGTAGTGAGTTTGCCTCCCTGGGACTCTATAAGTTTTTTAAAATAACTGCGGGGTTTACTCAAGGTTCCGGTGATTACAAAGGTTTTTCCGGAAAGCAATGTTCCTTCAGACTGCTGTTGATCTTCAATGTTTACCCCTGCTTTTTCCAACAATTTAACTATATGGAGAGAGGATTCCAAAGAGAAGAAGTCCTGAATAGACTTAGCCACTACCGGTCCAATATCTTCAATTTCCATTAGCTGCTGATCAGAAGCTTCAGCCAGTTTGTATATATCTCTGAATTTTTTAGCCAGTAAATAAGCAGTCCTCTGACCCACATTGATAATGCCCAAACCATGAATTAAATTGCCCAATGGGCGGTTTTTACTGTTATCTATAGAAGTGATGAGATTCTCCGCAGATTTTGCTCCCATCCGCTCCAGGGGCAGCAACTCTTCCCGGGTCAGCCGGTAGAGGTCAGCTACATGATTAACCAGACCTTTATCCACCAACTGATCCACCAGCTTGACCCCCAACCCATCTATATCCATGGCATTTTTAGAGGAAAAATGAATTATTCTGCCCTTGACCTGGGCTGGACAATCAGCAGAAATACAGCGATAGGCTACTTCCCCGGGATAATTGACTACCGGACCTTGACACACCGGACATCTTTCGGGCATGGTAAAATCTTCTGATCCCGGTTTGTGGGAAACCACTTCCACCACCTTGGGAATTATCTCCCCCCCCTTTTCCACCAACACCGTATCTCCTTGTCTAACTCCCAATCTTTCCACTTCATCAGCATTGTACAAACTTGCCCGGGATACAGTAGTCCCCCCCAGACTTACCGGTTCCATTATAGCCACCGGAGTCAAATAACCGGTTCTGCCCACCTGCACTTCTATGCGGATAATGGTGGTTTTTGCTCTTTGAGCTGGAAATTTATAGGCAATTGCCCACCGAGGAGCACGGGAAGTCTGCCCTATCTTTTTGCGCAACTGCATTTGATTTACTTTAATTACCAGTCCATCCACAATAAAATCCAGAGTATCTTTTTCCACCCTCCACCGTTCACAGGATTCGATTAACTGATCTACGGCGGTATAAACTTCAGGTGGATAAAATACGGGGAGACCTAACTGATGCAATTGGGAAATACTCTGGGAATAAGTTTTCCAATTTTCATCTACCACCGTATGGATTAAAATATCCAGTTTCCTTTCCGCTACCACCCGGGGATTCAGGTTTTTCAAAGAACCTGCCGCGGCATTGCGGGGATTAGCTAATATATCCAGATTTTGACTAATCCTGTGGCGATTTAACTCCTTTAAAACCTCCGGCTTCATATACACCTCACCCCTCACTTCAAAAGGATCAGGTAAATTTTGATTAGAAAACAGCTTGAGGGGTAAAGAGCGTATGGTTTTTACATTGGAAGTGACTTCGTCACCAAATTGACCGTTACCTCTGGTTATAGCCTGATCGAACACTCCACCCCTGTAGATAACTGCAATTGCCACTCCATCAATCTTGGGCTCAACCACATATTCAATATTTTCTTGTTCAGCAAGCTCAGTAACTCTCCGGTGAAAATCCTCGATTTCCTCAGTGGTGTAGGTATTGTCCAAAGAGAGCATGGGAAAACGGTGGGGAATGACCTTGAATCTGCCGGATAATTCATTTCCCACCCGCTGAGTGGGTGAATCAGCAGTTATCAGTTGAGGATATTTAAATTCTATTTCCTTTAATTTACGGTAGAGTTCATCGTACTCATAATCGGAAATGCCGGGCTTATTCAGTACGTAGTATTCATAGTCATGTTTTCTAATTTTTTGTCTAAGCTGTTTTATTTCCTGTTTTAAATTTAAAATTTCCGGGCTTTCCACAAAGTCCCCACTTCAGTTTTAAAATTCTCAATATTCACAAATTCCAGCATCAATCGGTATATATCTTCATCTTCATACAAACCGTAAATCTCTCCGGTAAATTCACCTTCCAGAACTAATCTGCCGTTTTCAATTTCAGTGCCACTATCCCACCAGGGAGGACGGTAATTTTGTTCCAGCATGGAAAAGACAATGCTTCCCTCCTCGGAAAGCAAAGCGCCAATATTTAAAAGAAAACTTTTAGCTTCGGGAATCATCATTTCATTTAAAACATTAAAAAAAGTGATTATCTGAAATTTTTCCTCTGACTGATAAGGTAAACTGGTTAGATTCCCGCATCTTAGATCAATATCCGGGAAAATACTCTGTAAGTGTTGAATATTTCTGACATCGTTATCCATCCCCCAGGGCTGCAAACCCATTTCACGGTAAATTCGTAGTCGGGTGGGACAGGGTTTGATTTCCAGAATCTTATCTCCGGGATGTCCAGTGTCTTTAAACAAATCTAAAAACAATTTTTTCATAAACGATTTATTATAAACATCAACTTAGATATTGGCAATAATCTCACCAAGTAAATGACAAGTTAAATTCGAAGATTTAAGGTTAAGTCCGGTAGTTGATGAAAGAACCTAAAAATGATAAAATTAATTGTTTTTTTATAACTGGTTTTTAACTATAAACATTCGAGGAATAAATGAATATATTAATCCTGCTTGTGTTGCTCCATATTTCCAATATTCAGAATATGGAAAAAACTTTGAATTTCCAGCCTGAGGAAATCATGATTACCCAATCAAATCACTACACAGTGGTTACCGGCTATAACCTTCAATGCTTCAGCAGGGTTAATCAACCGGTTCTCCCCGCAAAACAAATAACCTATTTACTTCCTTCCGATGCGGTAATTACCAGAGTAAGTGTACAGGGTTACCAGCCTTTTGTGATAGGCAAGGCGGAATGTCCCATTCCCGGTGACCCTCCCAATCCTTTCGGCTCTGAAATAAGAATTACCGGTATCTGCGATCCGAAAATTTATCAAAGCGATCAGCTATATCCCCAGGAATTTCTAGCCAGCTATCACCTGGGCAATCAATCCGGATTTAAACTGTTCAGCGCAATGATTCTTCCGGTCAAATGGGATCCGGTAACTAAGGACATTATCCTCTATGAAAATATTAAAATAACCATTTCCTACCGTCAAAGCGGAGAGTTATTCTTCAACTCCCCCCTAAGAGATCAGCTGCACCGCAAGTTGCTGACAGTTCAACTGGATAATCCGGAAGTAATAGATCTTTACGCTCCCTCGGTTATCCAAGGCAATGTAGATTATCTGGTAATAGCTCCGGAAGACTATATTCAAACCAGCGCCATTGATTCCCTGCTCAATCTCCGTTCAACCCAGGGTTTACTAACAGACACCGCTTCCCTGGAAAGAATTGAAAGCAACTACAGCGGATTGGATACTCCGGAGAAGATTAGAAACTACTTAATTCAGAGATATCAGCAGGATGGTCTGAGTTATGCCCTGCTGGTAGGAGATGTAGATTTGATGCCTCCCCGCCAGATCTGGACTTGCGCTTATGACACCAACGGAGCCAGCTGGCCGGACAGTTCACCGGTTGACCTTTATTTTGCCGATTTGGACGGAAGCTGGAATTACAATCAGGACAACCGCTACGGACAGCCTGATGACAGTCTGGATTTATATGCGGATATCTTCGTGGGCAGGCTTCCCATATCCGACAGCGCCGATCTGAGCAATGTGATCAAAAAAATCTATATTTACGAAACTGATCCTCCCGGAGGAAACTGGCAAAATACCGCTTTATTATGCGGAGCAATTTTATTTCCCGATTACAACTACACCGGGGAACCTTGCTGTGAATCTATTGCCCAGAGACTACCCGGCACCTGGAACCTGATCAAGTTGTACGAACCCCTTCCTTACGGACCTCCCCCTTCAGGTTCAGTTGATTCACTGAACAACGGAGTAGCCTGGGTTCAGTGGTGTGGTCACGGCAATAAATCAGGAGTGTATTGGTCCTACACCCGGATGATCCATTGTGACGATATTCCAAGTTTGACCAATGCAGGCAAATTAGGAGTGCACACTTCCATATCCTGCTTAACCGGCGCATTTCAGGAAAACCGCTGTCTGGCTAAAGATATGGTTAATTGCGGCAACGGAGGGGCAATTGTTGGAACTTTCAATACCAGCTACGGCTGGGAAGGTTATCTAGCCCAGGGAGAAATGGGACCCAGTGAATTTATGGACATCTGGTTTGCCGAAGCAGTATTCGACAGCAACATAACAGAATTGGGACCGGCTTTTTATTCCGCCAAAGCGAGGAGAGTGCCCTATTGGGATCACAATTTCTACAACGGTTATGACCGGAATCTTTCCACTATATTGGTGCTAACCTACTTCGGCGATCCTGCAGTTAAATTTGTGGGCACCGGTTCGGGGGTGGAGGAAATTGTATCAGCTCCCCCCTCCTTTCAAATTTCATATAATTTCTCTAACCTGAGAATGGAAATCACCACCGGCATGCCTTCCCGTTTATCAATATTTGACTTATCCGGAAGAAGACTGCATCAATGCGATTTCTACAGTCAAATAAGCCAGGATTTAAACTTTTTAGGTTCAGGAAGGTATTTTTTAATGGTTTCTGCAGGAAATAAGCAATATTGCAAGGAATTTACCGTAATTAAATAATTAATTTAGATTTACTTTATGCAGTTTACATTTAATAATAGTAGTATGAAAAATGCCGGAAAATATAAACTATACTTGTATTGTGCTTTACTGGCGGGAATTTTTATACTTAACTGCACCGGGGGAACCAGAAATGCGTTTGGTCCCAGGGATGTGGTAAATGTGGTCATGGATGAGCAGTTGTGGGAAATTTACGGTCATCAGGTTAAGAGCATTTTATGGGATACCCGTTACTATCCATCATTTGAACATGTATTTGATGTGGAATACTCTCCTCCGGGAAGATTCAGGGAAAACCGGACTGATTTCTTCCGCAGACATTACCTGCTGATCATCTCCACTGATGATTCCCAATCCCCCTCTAACCAAATCATCCGGGAGCACATTGCGGACAGCTTCGGACTTTTCCACTTCGATGATTTATGGGCATCACCTCAAAAAGTGGTGATGATAATTCAACCTGAATCAGAACTGAAAGAATTCATTGAAGATCATCAACAGGAAATTTTCGATTTGATGTTTCAGTCTGCTTCAAACCGGTTGTACTATATGCTGTATAAACAAGGTGACCAGTACCAGCAAAAACTACAACAGGAATTAATCAGCCAGTATGAATTCAATTTAAAACTTCCCCAATACTACGTGGTTGCCCAAAAATTCGGTATAGCCGACAGCGGGGCAGTCATTTCCGTTCAGCACATGAGAAGCGGTTCACATAATGCAGTTAGCCGTTACTTTGCGGTGTTCTGGAGAACTGATTCTAATTTTAAGTTTGATTTAGATAGCTTTACTAATTACCGGAATCAGCTGGCTGAAGTTTATTTCGACAACGATATTTTAACCGTAAATGATACCTATACCGACAGTTTAGGATTGCGTATAGAAGGAATTTGGCAAAATCCAGCCAACCGTCAGGGGGGACCATGGAGGGGGTGGATAGTCGAAAATCAAGATAGAATATTTTTAATTGAAACCCATGTGTTCTCCCCCGGTAACAAAAAAACTTTCTATCTTGAAGAACTGACAATAATTGCTAATACATTTGAAGCTTTACCTTAGGAGGATTAATGCCGGGAGGAAAGCCAAGTCAAGAAACCATTAAATTGGAAAAGAAATTAAGTGAAGATCCTGATTCCAGGATATTTGCCCGATTAGCGGATAATTATTTAAAAGATGGACTCATTGAACAAGCCCTGGAAACTGCAAAACAGGGTGTGGAAAAACACGGTGATTACCCTCAAGGTCTGGTGGTATTAGCAAAATGCTATGATAAAAACGGATTGGAACAGGAAGCTCTGGATGCATTTAAGAAAGTATTGGAACTTGATCCTGAAAATTTCTTTTCCCTGAAAAAAATCGGAAAAATATATCACCGTTTGGGAGAATTGGAACAATCCCTGCAGTATCTTCAGAAATTATTCGAGTTAACTCCTTTTGATAAAAAATTAGAAGATTTGATTTCATCCATCAAAGAAAAACTTTCTGAAAAATATCAATCTACTCCCGCCTCCCAGCCTGAGGACGAAACGGAAGAACCGTCACCGCAGCCTCCTCCTTCCTCAGAAAAACCCGAACAAGAACAAGACACAGAAGGTTCATCCACCTTTTTAGAACAGGAATTTTCCAAACTGGATGATAAAAAATATTACACCGAAGATTATACCCAGAAGCAGGATGATGTAGACCAGCAATCATCCCAACTGGAAACCGAACTGGAGTCCATGATCCAGGAAGAATCCAACCGGCTATCAGCAGAAGAAGAACAAAATCTCCTTGCTTTAGTTAATAATGAAAAACAAACTGAACCGGAAATTAAACCTGAGGACAAATCTGAGGAAGAAACAGAATTTCCTGCACAGGCTGAGGAGAAATCTGAAATCCCCCAGCCAGTTGCCGAACCACCGCAGGAAACAGCGGAAGAATTCAATACTGATGCCGATGACATTATCAGCAAGGAAGTAGAGGAACTGGAAAAAGAGCTGGAACAGAGTTTAAACCAGGATTATTCCGAACCAGCAGCTGTTTCCGATGAAGATATTTCACCGGAGGAACCACAACAATCCGAACAACCTGCCCCCCAGGCTGAGCCGGAAGCAGAAACCGCAGGAGAACCAGAGGAAACCGAACCAACCGTTTCTGCAGATCAATCAGAACAACCACAACCAGAATTTGAAGCGGATACAGAGTTGGATACTCAGGTTGAACAACTGGAAGAAGAACTGGCAGAACAAATTTCCCCGGAAGAGATTTTAAATTCTGTTCAGCCGGAAACCGCTGATTTAGATGAAGTTGAATCCAATGTCCATTTCAGCAGCACAGAAATAACTGAATCCGATCAAACTGAACCGCTTTCCTATGACCAGGATATTCAGGAAACCCCGCTTGAGGAGTCATTACTGGAGCAGGAGGAGGAAGAGGCAATTAGCAAACCTGCACCGGAACAAGAAACCGAGATCCCTGAAATGGAAGAGGTAACCCCTTATCATGGTGAAATTAGAAGCATCACTATGGCTAAGATTTATGAATCCCAAGGCAACTTAGATAAAGCATTGAAAGTATATAAATCTCTGGTTGATGAAATTCCCGATGTCCACAAAGATATTGAAAGATTGGAGCAGGAATTATCTCCAGAAAAAAGTGAAACTACAGAACCAACTACTGAACCAACCAAGCCAGCTTCACCCCCTGAACAGAAAAAAAAGAGTGGAATTGAAGAATTTAAAGACTGGCTGGATAATATCGAATGAGGAGGAAATTTGGGCAGCATATCTGATATCGGAAAAGGTGTGACCATAAAGTACGACAACAAATTGTTTAAAATTGTAGACTTTCAACATGTTAAACCGGGTAAGGGCGGTGCTTTTGTCAGAACAAAGCTAAAAAATATTGAAACCGGTCAGGTAGTTGAAAACACCCTAAGGGAAAATGATAAATTTGATGTGATCAGACTGGAAAAGAGAAATACCCAATTTCTGTACAGGGAAGGAAATATCTTCTGGTTTATGGATAATGAAACTTTTGAACAGATTTCCGCAGAGGAGTCATTGCTGGAAGATAAAATACAATGGCTTAAGGAGAACATGGAATGCGGACTGCTTTTTGCCGAAGGGAAAATTGTGGATGTTGAAATCCCCCTTTTCCTGGAACTAGAAGTTACTGAGACTGAACCGGGAGTTAAAGGGGATACTGCCACTCCGGGGACTAAACCTGCTACTCTGGAGGGCGGGATCAAAATTGATGTTCCCCTGTTCATCAATAAAGGCGATATGCTCAAGGTGGATACCAGAACCGGCAAGTACATTGAAAGAGTTTAATTAATTGTGCTTCTGAACATATTTAAAGTAATTTTTTAAATTTAAACCGGCGTCAACAGAAATACCCTCAATCAATTATATGAATTTTAAAATTGAACATTAATCATGAAATTAACAACTGATTTCTTTTCCATTTGTTTATTAGTAAAGGGTTTACAAAAATTCATTCCCTGTTCACTGGTTGAAGTGGACTTTTTTAAACATGGAATGATTTTTAAACTGGAAAAACAGAGTATCAATATATTGGCACATCCCCGTCTTCCCTGGATATTTACCGGATATTTTCCTCAATTAAAACTCCAAAAAGCCACTGGCTGGCAACAGGCTCTCAGCGGAGCAATTTTAAAAGAAGTCAACCAAGTCAATCAAGACAGAGTAATTGAACTGAAATTTACTGAAATGGTAGTTAATCAGTTAATGGAATGGTCAGTGTGGATAGAATTGATCGGGGGATTTCCCAATATCTACCTAACCAAACACCCCGGACCAAAACTGGTAAGATTTTACCGAAAATCAAAAACTTCCTCCAGAGACCTTCAACCGGGACAAATTTATTCTCCTCCTTTCAATCCCCGATTTGATAAAAACAACTTATCTGAGGTCAACTGGCAGGAATCAAAATATTCAGGTCAAATAGAAAATATATTCAATTCTCTTTCTCCGGATATGCTGCAGATTCAATTAAATAAAATACTGCCCCTGGAGGTCTCTGAAAGACAATTCTACCTCCTTCCCGGAGTTAAAGGATTTGAAAATCAGATGAAAGATCCCGCTCAGCTGTACAGTGAAATCTTCCAGTCATCTTCCGGCGAACAACAGGAAAATAAAATATCCGAACAGCAAGCTGCTATTTTGATTTTAGAGCAGAGAAACCAAGTCTTAACCAAGAAATTAAATAATATCATCCCTCCTCCTCTGGTGAAAAAGCTAGGAGAACAGCTGAAAATATTAACTCCGGATCAATGGGACTGCATAAGCATAAAAAATAAAAAATTGAACAAGGTCTTTGAAAAGCTAAGATTTCTTCCCCAGGGAAAAGCTATCGAAAAGATTTACCGTCTTTACGATAAAATACTCAGACAGCAAGAAATATACCTGAAGTTGGCAGAGGAAAACAAACAGCTTATAAATAAAATCAAGCAGGGAAATCAGCAGGCAGTAACTATGGTTTTAGAGGTGATGAAACCACATCCCCCTCAACAGGAATACCGTGTGTTCAGAACATGGTCAGGAAAAAAAATTATGATTTCCAAAAAAAAAGAACATGCAGACCGGTTAACTTTTAAAATTGCCAAGCCCCATGATTACTTTTTTCACTGCAAAGATGCTCCCGGAGCCCATACCTTGCTAATATTAAATGATAAAAATCCACCTTTGCCCCAGGATATCGAAACTGCATCCAGATTAGCCGCCACTTTTTCCTCTCAAAAAAAATCTAACCTGGTTCCCATCCTCTACACTATGAGAAAATATGTCCGAAAACCCCGTAAATCCCCTCCTGGTTTGGTAGTGGTGGAAAGAGAAAAAGTAGTTATGGCTAGACCTTTAGACACCGACGAGTTAATACTCTACCAATAACCTCCCCACCCCCCGGGATATTTAACCACTGGTAAACACTGTACACCACCCTTCCACACCTAGTCCCAGAACACTGAAAGAGAAAGTT
>LKUE01000316.1 GCA_001412365.1 Desulfuromonas sp. SDB
ATCCTTTTAGTTAGGATAAGCACCTTTTCTCTTTCCTGCCAGAAATATTTACACATAAAATTTTACTCTACCAAATGCATGATCCGACATGTAATCAAATTCACTCAGCAATTGAGGTAATCTCCCAAAACCAACTTGGTGATTTAGATTTATCCAGCCCCCCTGCTGTTTATGCTCCGCAATGGTATGATGATATATTTATTTTTCAGGGGAATCCTAGGTCTATGGACTGGGATGTAGATGACCAATCTGAATATTTATATGCAATTATTGACAATTATGCAGGCACTTCCGGTCCGGATAGTGCTTATATTTTCCGGTCAACTAATAAGGGTGTCACTTGGACCCAGTGGTATTTATTAACTAATATGGATGGTCAACTGGAAAATGCAAAAATCAGAGTGGCTAGAGACGGAGCTGGCAACACCTGGATTTGTGCAGCGGCAATTTGGGCTGAAACCAGTGGTGATCGAATTTTATGGCTGAGAAGAATTGATGCCACTCAAACAACTTTTCTTTGGGAAGAACTCTCAGGAATTGATGTTGATATCTTTGATATGGATGCGGATGTGGGGGATGGCGCCTGGCTTTACATCACCTATGTCCCTGATGGTACAGACGATATTTATGCTGCTAGAAATGATATTTCCGGTGGAGGTTGGACATCTGTGGTTTCACTTTATTCCAATGCTCAAACCAATCCTGAACCGGTTATAGCAGCCGGAGACAATGGTGTCGTCTCTGTTGGATTTATTGATGGCAGACTGCAAGCTAATGAAGAATTGAGAGTAAAAAGAAGCACTAATTATGGAGCTAACTGGCTGGGATCAGAACAAGTAGGTGACAACACCGGTCTATACGATTTATCCGATATTGATATTGCTCATGCTAGAAATAATAGTGCCTGGTTTTTTGCTTCTTACTATGTGGTCAGTGCTGATAATATTGGAGTATATGTTTCCAATGATGCCGGGGTTAACTGGTCTTATGAAGGTCTTGTCAGCGGCAGCGGAGATAATTTCTTTACATCTGCCAGAGCATCTAAAACTTCTGGATCGGTAACTGTAGCCTATTATGAAGCAAACAATGACTCAGTAATGTTTACCTGGTCAAGTTCATCCAATCCTACTGCTTTTACTTCTGCTGTAAATATAAGTGATTTCCGTGCTACCGGAACTGTTCCTCCAGTAGCGGGATGGATACACAGATTTGGAGCAGGCTACTCAGCGATAATGTATGCAACCTGGGGTCCGGATTCAGTTATGTTTGACTGGTTCTCTAACTCAGTAGGAATAGAGGAACAACCGGTGATTAATGTTGAAAAAACCACATTAATGCAGGTTACAACCCGGGAAAACAATTTTACTGTAAGTTACTCTGTAATCAATCCTGGAAATGTAAGAATATCGGTTTATGACATGACCGGCAGGCAGATTACCCAATTAGTAAATCAATACCAAAATACCGGATTTTACAATGTAAACTACACTCCTGAAACTCCAGGGGTGTATTATATCAGCTTGATTTCTGCTGATGGACAGCAAACTGTAAAATCAACTATTCTTCAATAAATTACTGAATAAACTGGAGAGGAATTTTCCTCTCCAGTATTTTTCTTAAAAAAATATTTTATTTACAGGTACGATAAATAGTCTGTAAATTCCTCACAATAAATAGTTATATTTAATTAGTTATAACATATCCAAAAGAAAGGTTAAGAAAATATTTCCTGGAAATATCATCACTACCAGCTAGTTAATTGCCTGGAATGGAGATGATTTCCAATGCCCCCAGGGGCTTATGGGCAAATACTTCTTGGTTCTTAATTTGATTGATCAATTATCCCTGTCGGTTTTTTTATTAATAAATCAAAACTCCCTGATAAATTCTATCTAAACAAGTTAATAATAAAAGCTAATTCCTGGTAGTTTAAATAGATGAATTAGTTAAAACGTAACTGCTATATGATAAAAATATCATGATGAATTGTTCTAAACTGTTAACATATTATAATTACATAATTTGCATAATAAATTATTCTCCCCGATAAAATAATCCTTATTTAAAAAAACATATTGATAAAAATTTAAAAAGTTATAAAGTATAAAAATATATTAGATATTAGTTCAATCAAATATTGTTTGATATATATAATATTATTTTAAGATTAAATACATGAATATGTAAGGAGGGAAAATGCCCTGGGTTGATAAAACAAAATGCATCGGTTGTGAAATATGCGTTAATGAATGTCCAGTGGGAGCGATCTTCATGATTGAAGACAAAGCGGAAATTAACATGGAAAAATGTATCAGATGCGGAAAATGTCATGAGGTTTGCCCACAGGATGGAGTAAGACATGATAGTGAAAGAATACCTTTTGAAGTTGAAGAAAATATAAAAAAAACTAAAGAGTTAATGAAATTCTTTAAAACCAAATTAGAAAAAGAAGCTTTTTTGGGAAGAATGACTAGACATTTCAACAAACAAATTAAGGTTGCCGAAAAAACCATAAGTCAGATAAACAAATTGGAGACTAAAGATGGCTAGAATTATACAAGAAGAATGCGTTGGTTGTGGAATTTGTGCTGATATATGTCCTGGAGGAATTGAGATGATTAATGGGCAAGCAGCACTTAAAGATGAGAATGCTGATTGTTTAAAAGAAGCGGCGGATTCCTGTCCCCGCGGTGCAATTTTACTCAATGAAAAAACTTCGGAAACTGAAAATTTAAATAATTATTCCAGCTTTGGACAGGGAAGAGGAATAGGCAGCAGCGGGGGGAGAGGACTGGGAAGAGGTCCAAGAGATGGCAGAGGAAAAGGACGGGGACGAGGAAAAGGTAGAAAAGGAAATTTCTAAAATATCATTTTTTTTCCTACCCAAATAATCTACCTACCTGCCATTTGTCAGGTGAATCTTCGTTCCAATCTTCACATGGGTGGAGTGGATTAGTGTAAATTCGTGTCTTTGGGTAGAGGGAGGAAGGGATCCATGGAAATTCGTGGTAAAAAACTTGGCGAGTTAATGGACTTTCATGTTTACCTGCCATTTTGGCAGGCAAATCTGTAGCAAATCATTACTGAGAAGTTCAGCCGAGTACTTCTGTATTTATCTGTAGTTTAATATCCAGTATTGATCAACCTCATCATTAATCAAATCTCTTAATATACCTATGGCAGTGGGGCTGTCCTCCATTTTTCCGGTAATAGTCCTGGTGGTAGTCTTCTGCATCCCAAAACTTATCTGCAGGCAACACCCGGGTGGCAATTCTATATCCCTTTTCTTCCAGTATATCAATCAACTTTCCGGCAATCTCTTTCTCCTCTTCATTTCCGTAGAAAACAACCGATTTGTACTGTTCACCGATATCTGGTCCCTGACCATTAGTTTGGGTGGGATCATGAATTTCAAAAAAGAATTTAGCCAATTCTTCATAACTTACTTGATTAGGATCATAAGTAACTTCCACCGCTTCATAATGACCGGTATTTCCTCCGCATACCTGGTGGTAGGTAGGATTATCCACAGCTCCCCCCATATAGCCGGAGACTGCAGAGATAACTCCATCTTTGTTTTCAAATTGGTATTCTACCCCCCAGAAACATCCTCCCCCAAAGTAAGCTTTTCTCAATTGAGATTCATCCGGCACAAATTCCAGAGAAATGGAATTGACACAGTGACGGATATTTTTGTCGGTCAATCCTTCTCCCTCAAAAACATGCCCTAAATGAGCTCCGCAATTTGCGCATATTATCTCAGTTCTTATCCCATCTGCATCCGTCTGTCTTATCACCGCTCCTTCTATCTCATCATCAAAGCTGGGCCAGCCGCAGCCAGAAGAGAATTTATCTTCTGACCGGTAAAGAGGGGCATCACATCTTTTGCAACGGTAATAACCGGATTCAAAGAAATCGTAGTACTCTCCGCTGAACGGTGCTTCCGTGCCTTTATGGACAATTACTCTTTCCTCTTCCGGGGTCAATTCATTGTAATATTGGTGATTCATATTTCTTTCCTCCGAGCATGAAAATAAAGTTAATAACAATCCTAGAGAGAAGGTTATCATGGAAATACTTTGCATTTTTCCCCCTCATATATAACCCTATTATACTTTCTTATTAAGGTTATGTTTTTAATTTATTTACAATTATCCTTATAACTAATAAAGATAATCAATTTTAATCTTTTAACAACAGAAAACACTTAATAATTTATAATTTTCATCATTCTACTCTACAGATACTGAGGATATGATTTTTGTTAACCTGCCCCATGGCAGGTAAATTAGTGGTAAATAATTCCGAAGTGGCGTGCTTCCTGTGTTTTCCTTGTTTTCCTGTGTTTTTCCGTGTTTATCTGTGGTTATTAACAGGATTGGGTGACGGGCATTCTTTTATTGTTTCATCCTTTCCTTCTTGTTCTAATCTTCCGGATGGATTGTCAGGTTTAGTGTAAATTACTGTCTTGGCGGGGAGATGTGCTGGGATTCGTGTAAATTAGTGGTAAAATATCCCGGGATAAGGGGTGGTTATTCTGTGTTCTTCAGTGTTTATCTGTGGTTAATAATTCTTTAATTCTAATGTATTTAAAATATTCATTTCTTTTTAAGAAATTCAAGTATCTTCTTACTGTAATAATCAGGGAAATGAGATATCAGTTCTTCCCGGTACTTAATCGCCTTCTTCCGGTGATCATCTTCTCCGGTTATCCGGAACAATCTGAAATACGCTTCGGCAAGATCACCGGCGCTGGTCAAACCTTCTATCACCGATATCATTTTTCCAACACCCTCAGTGTAATTATAATGAGCGGTAACTTCAGCGTCAAAAATTTGGAGGAGTACTTTTACTTTATCATCACTTACTCCTTCATAACTTTCCAAGCCAGTTTTGATATCTTCCCTGGCTTCATCGAAGTTTTTCAACTCTATCATTACTTCAATTTTATGGTATTTAAACTCCAAGGCTAATGAAGGAAGCTTTATATTTCGGGCAATATCCTCCGCTTTTTGAAAGTATTCTACTGCTGAATTAAAATCATCTTTATATTTATATAAAGTTCCCATATAAGCCAATGCAAAAGCCCTGTTCTGTTCATCAAGGCGGCTGTGTTGAGTTAGCACTTCACTGAGAATATCAAAAGCTCTATCCAGATTTCCCAATTTCCCGTAAATTAAGCCCAGGTTAATCCTGCTGATTAAAGCACTTCGGATATTACCTATTTCCAAGAGCATATCATATGACAATTTATAAAATTTTAGTGATTTAGAGTAATTTCCCTGGTTTTCATACAATAGGGCTAAATTATTATAAGACCGGGCAAGTTCATACTTTGATCCTATTTCCTTGGCTGTTTCAATTGCTTTGTTATAAAGAGACATTGCTTTTTCAGTATCTCCCATTTCTTCTGTATTAAGTCCAAGAAGGCTCAGGCCGATGCACAGGTTTTGCTTCAATCCTGCTTCTTTACTTATTTTTAAGAATTCTTGGTAATATTCAATACCTTTTTTTAAATTGCCCAACCTGGTGTAAATCTTTCCGGTTAACTGCAGAGTATAGGCAAATCTCTCTATATTTTTTATTTTTTCAGCAATATCTCGGCATTGTGACAACATGACCAGGGCATTTTCATATTCACCAATATGTATGGAAACTGAAGCCATATTGGACAAACTTTGACTTATTCCCTCCAGATCGTTGATTTTTTCACTTAACTTAAATGCCTGTTTAAATTTACCCATGGCATCATCGGGAATACCCCTGCTTAAGCTGATCCACCCTAGCTTATTCAGACATTTTGACCATAATTCCAAGTTACTTGTAGATTCAGCAAAGTTAATAACAGTTTTATATATCTCAATCGCTTTATCAATCTTCCCATTGATCTTAATAATTCCGGCAATAATAAAATTTAAATTGTATTTCTCTTCATCGTTTTCAGCATATTGCAAAAGGTGTTGGCAATGTTTTAGATATTGATCATTTTTATATTCCCTTTTGGCATACTCAGCTGCTTTTCTAAGAAATCCCACCGCTTGGTCCTTGATTTGGGCTTTTTCAAAATGAAAGGCAATATCTGCATACCTGACCTCATCCTCCCCGTAAAAATCAGTCAAAGCCAGAGCGGCAGTTTTGTGGAGTTCCCTAAGACGTTTCCTAAGCTGCATATCATAGACGGTATCTCTAAGCAGCGCATGCTTGAAAATGTAAAATATCTCACTTACTGCAGACCATATCGCTTCATCTTCACCTTTCTTAAGAAGCATTGGATAATCTCGGTTAATAGAATCTTTATAGAGCATCTTCATCATCTGAGAAAGAATGTTAACTTCAAATTCTCTACCTAAAACTGAAGCAGTTCGGATAATATTTTTCAACTTATCGGAAAGACGGTCAATTCTAGCCACCAGTATTTCTCTGATACCGGTGGGGATATCTATATCTTCTGAAATCAGATGATATTCATCTCCAGCTAAAATCAACAATTCATTTTCCACCAGATACCGGCAGAATTGTTCAACGTAGAAGGGATTACCTCCGGTTTGTTTTAAAATAAATTCCCCTTCTTTATATCCCACCTTATTGCCGATATGGGAAACAATCAATGTCCTTGTAGAGCCAGGTTTAAGGTTTTCCAAATTTATTTCAACTTGTTTTATTCCTTCATCCACATTGAGTACAGATTTACTGCCATCATCATTTAAACGGCTGGTTGCGATAATAATAATTGGATATCCGTCCAGGTTCCTGGTTAGTACAGAAAATACTTTCTTCGAATCTTCATCTATCCACTGCAAATCTTCCAAAATGAGGATAACCGGCTGGAGTATACTCATTGCTTTGAACAACTCCTTTATTGCAAAAATGGTGTTATTGAATTTGCCTTCCGCATCCAACTCTTCATATAATGAGTGCTTTAAACTCAATCCCACCATTGCCGCTAGAACAGATTTAACCCTGATCAGCTCTTCAATGCTTTTCTGATACTTCTCATCTTTTGAATTAAGTTCCAGATTACTGATCAAACTATTTAACACTTCTTCAAAAATTTCTCGGTTCTCAGTCTTGTTCTTATTATCCGATTGTTGGAAATATTTTTTCAATCCGTATACAAAAGGATTCATACTCTTTCTGACAATACTGTCAGCTTGTAGGGTAACTACTTCTGAACTGCTTAATCTTTGGGTTAAATCATAAATCAGCCTTGATTTACCAATCCCCGCTTCTCCGTAAACATAGACTACCCCTCCCGGAATGCCCTCAAATATCGGTTTACATAGCTGCACCAGTTCAGCTAATTCCTCTTCCCTGCCCACTGTCTTCCCCTCGAATAACTTCTTTTTACCTGAATCCGCTTCTGAAATGATCACATAGGCAGTAACCGGACTTTCTACCCCCTTAATGGAGAGGGAACTTCGTTCTGAGGTTTTATAGAAATTGGAAGTTCTTTTCTGAAGCTCCCGGGATATTATAATATCTCCCCGGTTTCCGTGACTCATTAACCTTGCCGCTAAATTTACCTTGTCTCCTATTGCGGTATAGGTACATCTGGACCTGCTTCCTAATACTCCGACATAGGCAACACCTGTACTTAATCCAGATTTAACTCTTTGCCCAAAACTCCTTTTCAGTTTCAGGGCAAAGTCCAATGCTCTTTTTGGGTTGTTCTCGTAGGATTTAGGAGCGCCGAATAAAGTAAGTAGGTGGGGCCCTTTGTCATCAAAAAACAATCCGTTGAAATAACCGCCAACTGAAACAGAATCAGCAATTGCTGTGGAGACAAACTGATCAATTTCTTCATGTCTTTCAAAATCAACAAATGATGTAAAAACCGCACACACATCCCGAAATTCACCAGCGGTTTCATATTCAGGAATATCTTCTGAGATAAATTCTCGGTATATTACTTCATCCGTAACTTCCGATGAAATTTTAAAATCATCTTTGTGCTGAACAGGGTATTGTTCAGAATTACGACTGAAAACCGCAATTTCTCCCGGTTCAATACTCTTGATTGCTTTTGCCGATTCCAGTATGGGTTGACCTTTAAAATAAAACATCTTGCACACCTTGCCCACTATTCCCCAGTCCACCTTTCCCCAATCTATACCTATTCTGACATTGAGATCAGATAGATATCTATTTTCTTGAGGTTTTTCTCTCAAATATTTAATATCCTTCAGCATTTCCAAAGCGATTTTTCTTATCAAATCCGGTTTTCCGTCCGGAAATAAGGCAGTAAAACTATCCCCGGCAAAAACTGAAACAAACCCTCCTGATCTGTTCACTTTATCAATTAACGGGGTGTAAACCTGGTTGATAATATCGGAGATAACTTCTGCCCCCTCCTTCCCCATCTTCATCGCCTTGCCGGTTAACAAAGTGAATCCTGCAATGTCAACAAATACAGCAACTGCCTGGAAATGACCTTCCAACTCTTTATTTTTGTACTGATTGTAAATGAAATGAGGAATGATTTTAAGCATTGCAAGATACATTAGCACATTCCTCAAAAGGTGACAAGACACCTGGTTTATTTATTCACATTATATTGTTTCATGTTGATCTTAGTAAAAGAGTTTTCAGCACAGATGAAATGGATTTATCTACTTTCATCCAGCTGATAGTCCTGTTCATGAAATATTTTCTTATTCGTGGAAATTCGTGGAAAAATATTTTAGGATATGGGGTGGTATCCTGTGTTCTTCCGTGTTCATCTGTGGTT
>LKUE01000317.1 GCA_001412365.1 Desulfuromonas sp. SDB
TAGCTATACGCTATCTTTCGATAGCATGACTAGGTCACAGGTGAGATTTAAACAGATGAAGAACCACCCAGCACTCCGGAATTTTTTACTAAGAATTTTCACGAATCCCTGCCCACCACCCCGGGGAAAATAGAATACGTATTGTGGGAGGTTTAAGATAAGAAAGTGACATAAAAAGATAATAAAAAAATATCCTTGACATAAGGAAAAATATATTTATAATTATCCTTAAATAAAGGATAATATGAATAAAGAAATTTTATCTGAAGTAATATTATCAAACCAAGAATTTATTTTAAATTATTCCGGTAAAATTTATTCTCGAAGTGATATTTATCAACCTCAAAAACTAAAAAAAGTATTAATTTTATACGGAGTAAGAAGAAGCGGTAAAACCTTTATTCTTTATGATTACTTCCGAAAAAGTCCTGATTGCTGTCTTTATCTTGATTTTGAAGATGACTGGTTGAATGATTTTAAATTTTCTGATTTTTCTAATTTATCTGAAATTTTTTATCAGACAAAACCTGAGTGTATAAATAAAAACTCGTTTTTCTTGCTTGATGAAGTTCAAAAAGTTGAAGGATGGGAAAAATTCTGCAGAAGAATTGTTGAAAGAGAAAAGGTTAAAGTTATTGTCAGCGGATCATCTTCTAACCTGAAACCTAAAAATATTTCCACTATTATGAGAGGAAGATCTTGGTCTCATCAAATTTATCCCTTATCCGTCAAGGAGTACTTAAAGTTTCATAATATTAAAATTGACAGCTCTTTATCCCAGACAGCCAGGATTAAAATCATTCAGTTATTCAATACCTATTTAAAATGGGGAGGATTTCCCGAAGTTGTTTTAACAAACAATGAATTTGAGAAGAAGAAAATTGTTGAAGAATATCTGGATGCAATGTTTTTCAGAGATTTAATTGACAACTACAATATGACTAATATAAATCTGTTTAACTCTCTTAAAGATTTTTTATTTTCAAATTATTCTGCAAAATTTTCACTAAATTCCTTTTATAAGCAATATAAACATAAGTTTACTTTTTCAAAAGACCTGCTTTACCGATATTACCATTATTTTATTGATAGCATGTTGGTTAATGAAGTTAAAATCTTTTCAGAGTCCTCCTATATGAGAATGAGGAATCCTACCAAAGTTTATCTGGTAGATAACAGCTTATGCTCCAAGTTGTTTTTAAAAAATTCAGGGAGATTATTTGAGAATATGGTATTTGGTGAATTACTGAGGAAAAAATTTGGAATTCATTACTGGGATGATGATGGTGAATGTGATTTTATTACGGTGGATAAAGCTGGAAAGTGCAAAGCAATTCAAGTTTGCTTTCGACTTGATGATAGCAATAGAGAAAGGGAAATTAAAGGCTTGATAAGTGCATGTAAAGGATTAGGTATTGATGAAGGTGAAATTATTGTATTTGATCAGAGAGAAAAGGAATTTGAAAAAGATGGAATTTTAATAAAAGTTAGAAATTTCCATTTCTTTGGCAGTGAATAGATTTGAATACGAATAGTTTACCACGAATTTACCTGCCATAGTGGCAGGTGAACACGAATCCCTTGGTCAATGAACAATTAAACAATGATCAATTAACAATAAAC
>LKUE01000318.1 GCA_001412365.1 Desulfuromonas sp. SDB
AAATATGCTTTATGCTTTTTTAGACCAATTATGCCCCATTCAACTTCTCCCCGGGACAGACCAATTTTTACATGTAAATTGAACTTACCGAATTTTGTGTTAAATGTTTTATTTTCCTTAAACAATTTTTCAATTTTTTTGCTGCAAATAAATATACTTAGGTGATCACTACAATCAACAAATAGAGCGGTAAAAGCGTCTCCGGCAAAAGAAGAAATAAAACCACCGTGAGCATAGACAGTGTCGATAACCGGATCGAAAACTTCATTAATAACCGAGGATAAAATTTCTGCTCCTTCTTTACCCTTTTTCATCATTTTCTCGGTCATAGAGGTGAAACCGGATATATCCAAAAATAACGTAGATGCGTTAAAAGCTCCTGAATATATTTTCCGGTTTAAATTTTCCTCAATAAAATTAGGGATTAAATTTTTTATATAGGTAGTTTGTTTGATTGCCATAATTTACTAATCAAAAAAATCATCGATATTAAAATACAACAGTATAGCTTATTCCATAAAGTTTATCTGTTATTTTTTTGAAAATTAGTATGGTGGTCAGTATTTTGTTATAAAAGTAATATTATCCCGGAGGAAGGTCAATTTTCAATTTTTTCTTCATATCTGGCAGTTATCAGCATAGAAGATGCTGGATTAAGTATAGCTTAAAATTTTCTTCTGTTTAAGTCAATCCAATAATAATACTTACATTATTTTCTCTTACTATTAATTAAAGGCTAATACTTAATTTTAATAAACAGTTTAACCATTAATTCCATACCCCAGCCGATTAAATGTTTGAAAAAATTCATCTTCACCGGAATATGATAAGACTGATCTTTCAGCTTGGTGTAATGCTGATAATCTTTAGGTGAAATATCTTTGGTCACCTTGCTAGCCAGGAAAACTTTTATCACTCTGAACTGAATTAACTGGTTGATTGAGGGGGACCATTTCTGACTGGTCAATTTTTTATAAAACTTCCGGGCTGCTTTTTCAATCTTTTTATCATTTTCAATTTCCTCTTTTTTCTTATCGGGTGGAGTAACTATGCCCAAGGTGGTAGCTGATCTGATTCCCCACATGAAGGCAACCTCGGTCAAATATTTTAATACCTTCTTTAAATCCATAACTCCGGTAGTGGAGATCACCATGGCATGCTGATAATAAAGCTGGGGGCGGTGGCATAGAAAAGCCATGCGGTCAATGAAATTTTTCATCAGCGAGGTCACCTGGGAAACATATACCGGGGAAACAAATACAATGCCCTGAGAAGTCAGCATTTTTTCAGTTAGCATTTCCCGGTCATCCTTCAATGGACAATTTTCCTCTCCCCGGAAAAGGCACTGGTGACAGCCAATACAGGTTTTCAGATTTATTTCATTTAAAAAGAAATATTCAAAATTGAAATCACCTAATTTCTTTAGTTCTCTTTCAAATGCTTCAGTAAGAATAAAACTGTTTTTCTTCCGGGGACTGCCAAATATAACCACTATGTTCATTTAATTCTTCTCCTCATTTTTATCCTTTTGCATTTTTTCTTTTCTGGCTATTTCTGAAATACGTTTTATAAAATCAGTTTTAGCCTCGGTGTAACCATCCCGGTCATTTCTGTACTTCTTTGCCAGTTTAAGTTTTAATTCAGCATATTGTCCAGCTGCCTCCGGATGATCTCTTAAGTAATCCCTGAAATAAACCTCATCCCAATCTCCCGGATAGCGGACATGGATATGAAATGCCTGCCCTTTAAAACCTTGCTCGGTGTAGCCCTTGACAAACATCATGTGAGGTGGGGGTTTATCCGGTTGGGGAAGAAAATGATATTCCATGCTTCTTATTTTTTCAATAATATATTGATTATCTGCATTTACCGGTACTTCCAACAGGATATCAATGGTGGGTTTGCTGATCAAATGTTTTACCGCAGTACTGCCGATGTGTACAATTCTTACCACCTGGTTTTTCCCTAGCGCTTTTTCCAGGATTATCTTTTCTTTCCGGTAATCTTCACTCCAGTCGGGATTATGTTTGGTAAGAATAATTGGAAATAATTTACCCAGCTGTGGGGAGGTTAACTGCTCAAGTTTTTTATTCATACAATTAAATAGATTCAATTTTTTAATTAAATTAACCAAACAATATCATAAAACTTGAGCAGTTTTAATCAATATTCAAATTCTATAATTTCTTTTTCCTGATTTTCATTTTTCGGATAAGTCAACATCTCCTTCTGTATTTTCTAAAACGATTTCTAACAATCCATCCAGAATAGGAAAAGCGTTATCGGTATCGCTGTTGTAAAGGATTACCAAGGTAACATTATAATCCGCCAGATGTCCCAGAAAAGAACGATAACCGTAAATACTGCCAAAATGTCCCCAAGTCCTGCAACCTTTGACCAATTGTGGATTAACTAACCCTACTCCTAATCCGTAATCTGAAAATAAGGGCTTATCCATTTCCTCCGGCTTAGGATGAACAAAGGTCAACATATCTTCCAGGGACGATTGCTCTAAAATATTGCCATTAAACAATTCATGCGCCCACACTGCAAAATCCATTGCCCGGGTATAGATGAGGATGCGGGACAATGAGGCTATCCAGTTCCTGGACCAGGAATCCACATCTTCAGGAACTCCATCTGAATCAACATCCACCCAGGGATGGGCAACTTCATATCCCTGGGGAACCGGTCTGGTAAAATCAAGCATCATTCCGTCAATTCCCAAAGGATCCAGTAAGCGTTTTTGAATTTGATCTGCTAAAGAAGAGTGGGTCACCGACTGTACAATCAAGCTGGCCAGCTGATATCCGGCTTGGGTGTAGTGAAAACCTTCCCCCGGAGTAAAATAAGGCTCTCCCCCCAGTTCAGTGAATATCTCCTGCATGGTCCAGCACTTTTCAAATTTTATTTCATGGTAAGGTTTGTTAAATGGACCATTTGGATGAGAAACCATATCATACAAACCGCAAGTATGATTTAACAGCTGTCTAATGGTAATGGAACCATTTACATTGGGATAATCGGGTAAATACATACTAATCGGATCATCCAATGAAATTAAACCATCTTCACAAAGATCCAGAATTAAGGCAGCTGTAATTGTTTTACTGGCACTGGCCATATCAAATAGCATATCCGGATTTACCGGTTGTCCGGGATAAGATTCTCCGCTTACTCCAGCCCAAGGTTTGTAACCGGGAATAATTATAGCCACGGATACCCCTCTTACTCCGGTTAACTGGCAAGTGCTGTCCAGGACCGCTTGCAGATTATCAGCGTAAGGAAGCTCTGACTCTGCATAACCGGATAAACCAGACAATGCCCCCATCAATAGCAGAATCATTAGCAAATTATTTGCCTTCATTTCACACCCCTTTTCAATAATGTTAGTACTTCTAATCACACATTTTATAGAAAAGAATTAATCTATAATATATGTAACTATATACGTATCTTATAACATAATAAAATTAAATGTCAACTAATAATCTAAAAAATATTGGGGAAATTTGCTTTTATTTTATCATTACCAGGTATATTCGTTTGTCATCAATAAAATCAATTTCGGTAAGATGATTGGTATCGGTAAGTTTAATTCCGTAATCTGCCATTAACTCCACCGCAGCATAGACAAAAGGTTCTTCCGGCCATTTTTCAACACCGTGTATATGAACTTTAAGATTTGATCTCCAAAGAAATTCTGGATGACGATGTTTAAATATATTATAAATATGCCCCTGATCCCCTCCCCCTTCTATGTACAGATGCACTTCTTTTACTGATTCCAAATTAAAAAAACCTCAAATAAACCGAACACTTTTGAAATTAACTGACTGTCTCATTGTTGCTTTTTACCAACCTTTAGAATTTTATAAGTAGTGAAAGTCCCTGCTTTAGTATCACCAGTAAAATATAACAATGCTAATTCCCGGGCAGTAAATTTCAGATTTACTGTCTTAGGTTCTAATTTTTCATAATAATCCTCACACATATCAAATGGTTCCGCCTTATTCATCTCCACAGTCATGTGAAAATGATATTTTCCCCGTCATATGGAGAAGAAGGATCTTTAAATAATTTGTTTAACTCTTTATCAATCTGGTAGTGTAATTTTCTCAATTTACTTATTCTTTTTACATTAAGAGCTAAAATTCCAAAATCACCCCACAAACTGTGGTAGAACTTGTCCAATTCGATTTCCACTGGATTGATTTCAGCGGCAAGATAATTAAAGTAATTTTCCAATTTTTCCAAGTCTTCAAATTCAAATGGTTGTTTCAAGCTAACATGGGCGGGAAGAAGCGATGCAAAAAAACGGATGCTGTATTTCCGGTGAAGATCAAGAACAACTTTTCTTACAAAATTCTGGGTTCTGTAATCAGCCAAAAAGGCAATAGATGCTTGCATTTAAATTCCTTTTCAACTTTATTAATAATTATTAGTATTATTGATTATTTAGACAGAGTCAAGGCACTTTATATCAGGAAAATACTAATTTATTCAATATTATTTATGTTTAATTCCATAGGTAAAAATTTCACATATTTAAAAATTATTTTTTAATTATCATGCAATTAGCTTTTTATCAGATCTCTTTACCTTTATCATTTTACACCGGACAGGTTCTTATTAGTTTTCCAACTTCCTTTATATTTCAGATGATTCATCTATTTATCAATCATCTTGGGTCTATAAACAATCAACTGGTAAAAAATTAATATATCATAGATTATCTGAATAAATAGAAATAAATATAAAATAATCCATTCTCCAGTTACTTCCCAACCCAATCTAATTTCCCTGGCAATTTCATCTACCAAAGCTTTATCCCCCCAAAATAGAAAGATACATAAGATACTTAAAATTAATACTGCTTTATCCAATATCTTATTTTGATTGGATTTTCTAAGCTTTATGTATCCATTAATAAAACTGACCAGGTTAAAGATTAAGATTAAACCAAATCCGACGATCATTAAAATTTCCACCCCGGATAAATTCGCCTGATCAATGAAAACTTCTTGTTTAAAGAACCATATCCCCACTAGGATAAATAATATGGAAAAAAAAGATAATATACCTAAAAACAGCAAAGAATAATGTCGTATTTTACCCTTATTATTCATTTTCTTCTAAGTTCTTTCAATTCTTCTGAATTCAGCTAAAATCTGGTAGTATTTTATAGTCAGTATTGCAGTCCAGTTCTTCTTTGATTTCTTCCAGTCATTTTCGTAAGTATTCCATTTCCAGTTAGGCTGCCATATTCCGTCTTCATTTTTATCCACCAGATAATTACAGTTTAGATCAACAAAATCTTCAATTTCACTAAATAGAGGGTGTATTTTTGACTGTATGAAATCAAATGGTCTGGGCACATAGTTATTCCATTTTTCAGGATCCAAACATATTAGTTGTTTTATACCCTCCGATATTTTTTTTCTTATCTTTAACTGACCTTGATGAGATATTTGAGGATACATTCTAATATAACAGTACAGTTCATGTTCGGATTTGAATTTTTTTATATTTAATAAATACTCTACTGCAAAATCCAATATTTTCTCTAAATTTAAAACTTTGTACTTTCGATATTTAAACAGTATCCCTAGTATTTCAGCAGAGGGATTTCCCCAGCTATGATCTATCACTGTACATTTTTCATTTAGATCATAATTCCACCAGGGAGCATGGGGATAATCGTTAACTTCCTGAGGAACCGACCACCAACCCGGGCGGTTTTCATCAAATGACTTATCCAGGTAATTTACTGCTTTTTCAATTATCTCACTATCTCCAACTTCCAGATCATTTAAGATCTGAAAGGCAATGGTAGTTGACATGGGAGAAGATAAAGGAAGCAGGAAATCCGGCTCCAATCCATGACCGAATCCCCCGTCTTCATTTTGATACTTCTTCAACTCCTCTAAAACATTACTAGAACTTCCATTGAAAAAATAATATCTAAATAAACATTTATACAAATCCTCACAATTTCCTTTAATGTACTGATAGGCTTGATCTAGATTATCTCTTTTAATTTTTTTCATTTTATTGATTGTTTTTCTTAAAACCTATTACTGTTCTAACTACTGCATGAAACAAAAAACCAATCCCAAGTATTACCAACAGCGGCTGTAAAAATCTTACAAACTGATCAGCAAATGAATCCGGAACCACCGAAATAATTGAAGTTAAAAACAATAATATCAACGCCAGGACAAATAACATCCAGGGAACTAAAATACTTTTATCAACTTTCTTCACCTTTTTCTCCATACCTGAAATTCAATTTTATTAAGTTTATTAATCTCCCTGTAATAATATTAATTTAATTTTAAAATATTATCATCTATCATCCGAATCTGTCTTCCCAATATTCACCTGCCCTGTAGCACCTGCCACAATCCGCGTTCAATGCCTTAGGGGTGGAGTTGACTTCCTGTGTTTTACTGTGTTTATCCGTGGTTAACAGCTGTTTAAAAAAATAGTATTCCCCAATCTTTTAAATCAATATTTGATGAAAGCATTTAAAAAAATGCTTTCATCATCTATATATTTTATCCGTAAATCCATTAAAATCCTGTCCATCCGCGTTCAATGCCTTAGGGGTGGAGTTGGCTTCCTGTGTTTTACTGTGTTTATCCGTGGTTACAAAAATTAGGGGAGACAGGGTGGCAAAAAAACACTTGTATTTTCACCACAATATGATAAATAAAACAAAATTAATAAGGAGGTTGTTATGTTTCGAACATCACTGAAGCTGGGATCAACAGGCTTAAAAGCCGGTTCATCATCTCTTGAAAACACCCTGTTTTCATCTTTTTCCTCTAAATCTCTTATTAATATCATTCTCTTCAACATGCACATGTGCGCCATGCCCATGGGTATGTGGAACTAAGTAATTCCCTTTTTCACATACAGCATAACTGAAATTTAAGCATTATTACGCTTAAATCTCAGAATCATGCCGTTTACCCGTCATCAAAAGCAGGTTTACCTGCAATAGTGGCAATATAACCAGTTATTTAAAAGGAGAAAAACATGCGTTTTAAAAGTTTCGATGAAATAAACCGTAAAATAAGATCAGGTTCGGCAGTAGTATTAACTGCCAGAGAAGTGACCAAATTGGCTCGTACTAAATCGGCATCGGAGATTGCTAAAACCGTGGATGTGGTCACTACTGCCACATTTTCACCGATGTGCTCCAGCGGGGTATTTTTAAATTTCGGTAACTGCCATCCTCCTATCAGGATGGAGAATGTCAGATTAAATAATGTCTCCGCCTATGCCGGTCTAGCCGCTGTAGATGCTTATATCGGAGCAACTCAGCTATCCGAAAACAAACCGGATTACGGAGGAGCCCATGTAATTGAGGAGTTAATTGCAGGGAAAGACATTTTGCTGGAGGCAGAATCTTCGGGAACTGACTGCTATCCCCGCAGAAAGATAAAGGCATTGATCAACAAGCATAGTATCAATGAAGCAATTATGTTCAATCCCCGGAACTGTTATCAGAATTATCCGGTGGCGGTGAACAGCAGCAATCAAAAGAAATATACCTATATGGGTATCCTGGAGCCAAATTTATCCAATGCCAATTACTGCACATCGGGAGAGTTAAGTCCTCTTATCAACGATCCCTACCTGCAGACTATCGGCATCGGCACCAGAATATTTCTGGGAGGAGCGCAGGGATTCATCAGCTGGAACGGAACCCAGTTCTGCTCCGGTCACCAAAGGAATAAGTTCGGAATTCCCTTGATGAATGCAGCTACTTTGGCGGTAACCGCAGATCTGAAGAATATGAGCGCTGAATTCATTCAGGCTGCTTATTTTAAACATTACGGAGTCAGCCTTTATGTGGGGTTGGGCATACCTATTCCTATCCTGGATGAGGAGATTGCCGCTCAGGTCATAATCTCCAACCAGCAAATCCCTGTACCGGTGGTAGATTTCGGTCAGCCAGATCATCCGGTTATCGCTTATGTCAGCTACAAGGAGTTAACCGCAGGAACAATCAAGCTCAACGGAATTAACATCCCCACCTCTTCAATTTCCAGCAGTTACATAGCCGGATACATCGCCGGAGTGCTTAAACATCAAATTTTAGAGAATAAATTTACTCTGAGCAGACCGGTACAGCTGTTGCCCCCAAAGGAATCTTTGAACAGCTTAAACCCGATTGTTGAAATGCCTGAACAGATTTTTGAAACTGAACAGGAGATTTTATTAAATGAAAATCTCAGCTTTAACTTTTCCAAATGCATCCACTGCGGACTATGCATAAATGTCTGTCCCTCTGCAGTTTTCCAGTTCAATTCAGAGGGGATATTAAGTTACGACCAAACCAGATGCACCTGCTGTTTTAAATGTGTAGAAATCTGCCCTTTGAAATTGTTCCGGTCAGTCAAGGTGAACTATGAAAAATTCAAGACAGTACCGCTATCAGGTTAAATCAGAGAATCTGGTAAAATTTCTGGTCTGCTATAAACAGTCCGATCTGTGGATCGGAATAGATAAACAGAGTTACCAATTAATCTATCCGGATTTAATTTACCGAAAATTGGTAAAGTTAAGACATCTTTTTGAAACTCATGTTGCTAAATATCCTGATTTCAAGTCATCTCTTACTCCTATTATTCCTCCAGCAGATGCAGAACCGATGATAACCCATCTCTACCAGCTATCTGAAAAAGTCGGAGTAGGACCTTTGGCCGGTATTGCCGGATGCTTTGCCCAACAAATCGGAGAATTCATTATAAAAAAGCTGGGCGGAAAACAACTAATTGTTGAAAACGGAGGAGATATCTACATCAACGGTCAACAAACATCCCAGGTTTTGATATTTTCACAGAAATCAAAATTAACCCATGCGTTCAGTATTGAAATCACTCCGGATATCACCCCCTGCGGAGTTTGCACTTCTTCGGGTAAATACGGACATTCCAAGAATTTGGGTAAAGCTGACAGTGTCACTGTAATTTGCGGGGATGCGGTGATGGCTGATTTACTGGCAACTGCATTGAGCAATGAAATTAAATCAGCCCGGGATATTGAAAAAGTTCTGGAGTGGTCGGAGAAAATTGATGAAATCATATTTATTGCCATAATATTCAACCAACACATTGGGTTCAGGGGTAAATGTAATATTTACCCCATTGCCCAGGAGGGAACAAGCTATGCGGATTGATCAATATATTGCTTGTCAACAACAACCCTTCCTTTCCTTGGAATTAGTACCTCCCAGGAGAGGCGGCTCTGTAAATGATATTTTTAAAACCATAGATCAGTTAATTTCCTATTCACCAAAATTCATTAATGTCACCAACAGGTGCAACTCCGTGATTTTTAAAAATTGCAAGGGCAAACCGGTCAAAACCCCACTCAACAATAAACCGGGGACATTAGGAGTATCGGTGGCAATAAATCAGAAGTTTAATATACCCACTGTTCCTCATCTGGTAGTCAGTGGTATGGATAAATTTGAATTAGAGGACTTATTGATTAATCTGAATTATCTTGGATTTAAAAATATATTTGTTATCAGAGGGGATCAAGCCGAACCGGATACTTTTCTTGATCAAAATCCTGATCAGTACCAATACGCCAGCAGTTTAGTAGAACAAATCAACCTGATGAATCAGGGGATTTATTCAACTTCTGCTTTGAACAACACTCCCACTGAGTTCTGCATAGGAGTTGCCGGTTATCCGGAGAAGCATTATCAGGCAGTAAATTTTGACTACGACTTGAATTACTTAAAACAAAAAGTTAACCGGGGTGCTTCCTACATTATTACCCAGATATTTTACAGCTTTTCCACCTATGTAAATTTTCTGAAAAAAGCCAGGGACATTGGAATTGATGTCCCCATAATTCCCGGACTTAAACCAATTACCAGCTGCAGTCAGCTATACTCCCTTCCCCCCAGATTTTTCATTTCCATTCCCACGGAGCTTGCCAAAAATCTGGAATCGGCGAAATCTCCTCAGCAGGAATGGGAAGCGGGAATAGCCTATATGAACGATCTTATAAATCAACTTTTGGATTTCGGGGTTCCCGCCATCCATCTTTTTACCATGGGCAAAAACCGATCAATTAAAGCATTACTTGATCAAATAAACCCAAGATTAGTAAAATAGGATAGGAGAGCAGATTATGTACAAGATAGACAAATTGGTTCAAGATAAAGTCTTAATTACCGATGGGGGGATGGGAACTTCCATTCAAAGTTATCAACTAAATCAAACTCACTACCAGGATTATCCCGGCTGTTATGAATACCTGAACATCTCCGCCCCCCGGATTATACAAGAAATCCATTATCATTTCATCCAGGCTGGAGCGGATATAATTGAAACTAACACCTTCGGAGCAAATCAGCTTTCTCTGGAAGAAAAAAAATTAGCGGATAGAACTGCCGAAATCAACTTCCGGGCAGTTCAAATCGCAAAACAAGCGGTAAAACTCTCAAACAAAGATGACATTATGATTTCCGGTTCAGTTGGACCGGGAACCAAACTGCCTTCTTTAAATCAGGTAAGTTTTAAGAGACTTCATCAATCCTATCTACCCCAGTTCCAGGGTCTATTGCAGGGAGGAGTTGATTTAATTCAAATTGAAACCTGCCAGGATCCCCTTCAGATCAAAGCAGCAGTTCTTGCTGCAGTAGATAAGATGAATGAACTGAATACTAAAGTTCCCCTAATAGTTCAGGTTACTGTGGATAAATTTGGAAAATTATTGGTGGGAACCTCATTGCAAGCAGTGGTGTCAATTTTCCAGTCCTTTGATCTATGGGCATTGGGAATAAATTGCGGTTTTGGTCCCGTTCAGCTGGAGGATTCACTGGAAGAGTTGGTCAGAATAAATCCTTTTCCTACCAGTTTCATCCCCAATGCGGGTATTCCAAAAACAGTTAATGGGAAATTGCATTATGATTTAAACAGTGATGACTTCGCCGATCAGGTGTCGGAGTTGGTAAAAAGGCATTCGGTAGCTATCACCGGGGGATGCTGCGGAACCACTCCTGAATACATTCAAAAATTAAAACGGAATATGGAAAACTACGTTCCTTCTATCCGTAAAAAAGAGAGAAAACCTTCGGTTTGCTCACTGTACAAATCAATGCCCTTATCCCAACATCCTAAACCGTTTATTATCAGCGAAAAGACCAATGTAACCGGCAGCAGAAAATTTAAAAATGCACTGCTTGAAAATGACTACACTACCCTTTATAAAATTGCCGCAGAGCAGCAAAAAAATCAGATCCATGCCCTGGATTTATCATTAGGCTATTCGGGGAGGGATGAGGTCAAAGATGCCCTGATCATGACATCTCATTTAAATCAGAGTTTAACTGTTCCCCTGTGCTTCGACTCCACTGATCCCGATGTGATTCAAACCGTGCTGGAGAGGTATTCAGGTAAATGCATCATCAATTCAGTGAACCTGCAAAATCCACAAAAAGCTGAAAAAATATTTTCCTTAGCAACCCGGTTTAAAACAGCATTGATCTGTCTATTAATTGACCAGGAGGGAATGGCTTTAAGTTTAAATAAAAAAATGGAAATAACTCAAAGAATATATAATATAGCCACCGAGAAATACAATATAAAGCCTTATGATCTGATTTTTGATCCCCTAACCTTCACTCTGGGTTCAGGGAAGCAGGAATATGCAGACACGGCAGTCCAATCTTTAGAATCAATTTCCAGGATAAAAAATAAATTCCCGGAAGTAAAAACCATTCTGGGGATAAGTAATATCTCCTATGGTTTAAATTCTAAATTACGCAAAATCTTGAATTCAGTATTTTTATATCATGCAGTGAAACAGGGTTTGGATATAGCCATTGTTGACCAAAATAAAATCATTCCTCTCAATAAGATTCCTTCAAAACTAGTTGCCCTGGCTGTAGATTTAATATTCAACCGGAGTTCCAGTCAGTACAATCCGCTGATGGAACTTATAAGATGCCACTCTGATTCTGATTTTTCAGATTATTCTGAAATAAAATTGTCTGAATCTGTTTCTGATCAATTAAGCTCTCAGCTGATCAATGGAGATTTGTCCATCTCCATAACCGTGGAAAAAGCATTAACCGATCTCAATCCCCATGATATCCTCAACCATATTCTTCTTCCATCCATGGATAAAGTAGGGAAATTATTCGAAGAAGGATTGATGCAGCTGCCCTTTGTATTAAAGTCTGCTGAAGCTATGCATTCGGCTATTGAAGTTTTAAAACCTCATCTATCCGCGAAAAATGATTTATCATCTGCTAAAATACTTCTGGCTACAGTTAGAGGAGATATTCACGATATTGGAAAAAATTTAGTCAACATCATTTTAACCAATAATGGAATTGAAGTTGAAGATATTGGAGTAGATCAATCTGCACAGAAAATATTAGAAGCAGTAAATAGATATAAACCCGCCTTCATCGGGTTAAGCGGTTTGCTGGTGGAATCAGCTCTGGAGATGAAGCAGATAATCAAGTTTTTAAATTCAAATCAGGTGAGTTTGCCCATTATCTGCGGAGGAGCAGGTTTAAATCCGGATTTCGTTCTAACTAATCTTCAGTCAATCTACTCAGGTCCTGTTTCCTACGGAAAAGATGGATTTCAGGCATTGCAGATAATTAAAAACCATATCCAGCAATCTAAAAAAAACTTCAATGAATAACCGAAGTCCGGATATTACTCCCCCTTTCTGGGGAATTAAACTGGTTCAGCCTGAAATAGAGGAGGTAACTGAATTTCTGGATAAGAAGGCGTTATTCCAGGCTAGATGGAAGATCAAAAAGCAACCGGAAAACAGGGCAGACAGCGAGAAAATTCTGGCAGAACTTTTAACCACGGTAAAATCGGAAAAACTGATTCAACTCAAAACTGTTTACGGTTACTTTAAATGCCATCGAGTTGGTGATACGGTAGTGATCAATAATGAAAAACAAGGCAGACCTTTTAACAAGCTTACTTTTCCCCGGCTACCCCAAAAACCAAATTTATGCATTTCCGATTATTTTAAAGATGCTCCTACCTTTTCCGATCTTATATCCATCTACGCGGTTACTGCTGGGTTATTAATATCCAAATACCTTCAACAACTTTATTCAGGTCACCATTATTCTCGATACTTTCTGCTTTCTGCTGTAGCTGGAGAATTAGCGGAAGCAGGTGCAAAGTATTTAAATAACAAAATTGAACAGGAGTTAGAAGTTAATTTCAGCCGGAGATACAGTCTGGGTTATCCTTGTTGTCCCGATCTCAAATATCAGAAAATTTTATTGGATATAGTTCAGGCAGATAAGATTGGTTTAGGTTTAACTGAAAGTTTCCAGTTAAAACCGGAATACAGCACTAACGGTTTTCTAGTGTTCAGCCCCCGAGCTGTTTACTTTAAAATCAAATAACAAATTCAAAACAGATTCATCAATACAAAAATATAAAAAGAATTAAAATAATTTAAAATTTATTTTTAACTCCGGTATAATAAATTAATCCTAAATGGAGTTATTTTATTAATATAAAAACACTTCACACTTGCAATTTTTCTCAAAAACATTCTGTTGATGTATTTTTT